>JAFZKG010000030.1 GCA_017553695.1 Lachnospiraceae bacterium | reverse complement strand
CAGATTTGAAAGCTTCTGGAAAGCTTGCTGAGATTATAAGCAAATATATTCACTGATCTTAAGCTTTCATCTGTATCATTCACCCTCTGCAGAGCATCCACGTATGCTCTGCAGAGTTTATATATGGAAAATGCGAGACTTTAAAAAAGGAACAAATGAAAAATGGGAGAATGGTTCCAAAAACTAGCAGATAAATTCTATTTATGCTTCATAGACGACGCCAGGTGGACGTGGCTGGTGGATGGTTTAAAGAACACGTTGATCATTACAGTGTTTGCGTTGATCATTGGTATCGTGATCGGTATCATCATCGCGACCGTCCGCTCCACCTATGATAAAAACGGCGAGGCAATGAAGCGAAAAGGCGGCGCCGCATATGTTCTGCTGAAGATCGCCAATACCATCTGCAATTTCTATCTTACGGTTATCAGGGGAACGCCAGTGGTCGTCCAGCTGATGATCATGTATTTTGTCATTCTGGTCAATGTGACGAACGGAGTCTTTGTTGCGATCATCGCGTTTGGCATTAACTCCGGCGCGTATGTTGCGGAGATTTTCCGGAGCGGGATCATGTCGATCGACCCTGGGCAGTTTGAAGCCGGCCGGTCGCTCGGATTCAATTATATCCAGACAATGACGCACATCATCATCCCGCAGGCGGTCAAGGTCATCCTTCCGACGCTATGGAATGAATTTATCGTTCTGGTAAAAGAGACGTCTGTTGCCGGCTACGTCGGAGTCATAGATCTGACCAAAGCAGGTGACAGGATCAGGGGCAGAACGTTCGAGGCATTCATGCCGCTCTTTGCGGTCGCAATTGTTTATCTTGTGATCGTCATCATCCTTACGCAGGTCCTTAAGGTCATCGAAAGGAGGCTGAGGAAGAGTGAACGATAATGTTCTGATCAAAGTCAGAGGGCTGAAAAAGCATTACAATAACGGAAAGGTCAAAGCCATCGACGGAGTCGACATCGACATCAAAAAGGGAGAAGTGGTCGTGATCGTCGGTCCGTCCGGCAGTGGCAAGTCCACGTTTTTAAGAAGCCTGAATCTTCTGGAGATGCCGACGGAAGGACAGATCTTTTTCGACGGCGAAGATATCAACAGCAAGGACGCCGATATCAATGTGCACAGGCAGAAGATGGGAATGGTTTTCCAGCATTTCAATCTGTTCCCGCACAAGACGGTCCTGACAAATATCACGCTTGCCCCGATGAAACTGAAAAAGATGAAAAAGGCAGACGCAGAGAAAAAGGCAATGGATCTTTTAACAATGATCCATCTGGAAGACAAGGCTGCAGAGTATCCGGCACAGCTTTCGGGCGGTCAGAAGCAGCGTGTCGCCATTGCCAGGGCGCTTGCCATGGATCCGGAAGTCATGCTTTTTGACGAGCCGACGTCCGCCCTCGACCCGGAGATGGTCGGGGAAGTGCTGGACATCATGAAGGAGCTTGCAAAAGGCGGAATGACGATGGTCGTGGTGACGCATGAAATGGGCTTTGCAAAAGAGGTCGGGTCCAGGGTCATCTTCTTTGACGAAGGAAAGATCAAAGAAGAGAACACCCCGTATGAATTCTTCGCAAACCCGAAAGAACCGAGGCTGCAGGATTTCCTTTCCAAAGTTTTAATTTGAAGTGGGAGCAGAAATAAGAGAGCCCGTAGAGAAATCTACGGGCTCTTGTTATTTTAGTTGAATCTGTTAAAGAAGTTGGCGAGCGCACCGGTTATGGTGGACAGATCATTGATCGACTGGTTCAGATGATCAAAATCCACTTCGTTGATCTGCAGGATCGCCTCGTCCGCATCATCGACAAGAACGTTAATTTCCGAAAGGGATTGCGAAAGACCGTCTATCGCTTTATAGATCTTAGGCACCAGCAGAACACCGAAGATTACGATCGCCACAACAATGGCTGCCAGGCACCCGAAGACTGCTTTGATCCAGTTGGTTTGTTTTCTGATCAGTTCATCTGTATTCATAAGGAACCTCCTTTTTGAGAGACTCTTATTCACCTGCGACCGTCACAAGATCGACAGCGCCTGCATGTCCCTGCGAGCCGATGATCAGCGGTTTGCCAGGAGCAAATTCCAGAGAATGATATCCGTGCACATGACCGCAGATAACAGCCTTGATCATGTCATTCGTTACGCACAGATCGATAAATGCGCGTGCATTCTCATCTTCCGACTCTTCCGTAAAATAGAAGTAAGGATCCAGATCCTTCATCGTTTCTTTATTGTAAGCGGTCTGGAATGGAGCGTGGCAGAGGATGATGATCGGGATGCCTTCATCACAGAGAGCCTTCAGTGCTGCCAGATCCTCGGATGAAACCGTCAGGCGGCTGTCATCCAGAGCAGCAAACCGGAAACCGTCATAATCCAGTGTCCTAACGCCGGTATCCCAGACACCCTCGAGTACCGGATCCTCATGATTTCCCGGAACACAGATGAATGTGCCTTTATATGCAGCCATGCGCTTCGGCAGATAACGTTCTCCGGCAGGATGCATGTTGTCCAGATTATCTCCGGTCATCAGCAGTGCCTCCGGCTGCATTTCCTCAGCAAGAGCCAGTTGCTTCTCGAATGCCTCGAGCGTGGTGATCATCTGAGGTTCGCCGTAAGGCTCGCCGTTTTTATCTGCAAATACCTTTTTATACTTTGCCCAAAGTTCTGCCTGGTAGTCGAATTTCTCCCGTTCTTCTTCTGTGCTTAATTCATCCACAACATCCACATGGGAATCTGTGAGATGATAAAACAGATGCTCTCCCTTCACACCCGGGATCACGATCCGATTCTCTTTAAACCAGAAAAACTTATCGTCTTTTAACATTGCTACTTCTCCTTTCATAGAAAAATGATCGATCCCAATTTATCTTCTCGGCATATGTTCATGTAAGAATTTCAGACCATCTAATGCCTGTACCTCTGCTAAGAAATCATCTCTGTTAACAGACTTATTCATCGAAACACTGAGGATCACGATCGGTCCCTCTTTTCCGTTATCTTCCTGGATCACACGGTAATTGGAATAGGAAACGTCCCTGGAATGAAGCAAACGGAGAAAGCCGGCAGGGCTGGTTCCCGTTTCAAATTCAATATACAGGTCAAAATTATCCCGGTTGTGCCGTACGTTCCTTTCAAAAAGAGGAAGCAGCAGCATGGTGATGATGATCAGGACCACGGTGATGATCGTGCCTTCCAAGAAACCAAATCCGATGGCCAGACCGCAGCAGGTACATGCCCACAGACCGGCAGCCGTTGTCAGACCCTCCACACGGTTTTTGTTCGAGATAAAGATCACACCGGCACCTAAAAAACCAATCCCGGCAACCATCTGTCCGCCAAGCCGGGTAATATCAATGTTCGTATTTGGAAACATATACAGTGCATACATGGCTGTCATGGTCGCCAGAGCCGTTCCCAGACACACCAGAATATGCGTGCGGATACCGGCAGGCTTGTTTTTCCGTTCCCGGTCATAACCGATCAGGAATCCAACGACCCCTGAGAGCACGAGTCGGATAATAATGGAAAGAATATTCCAATCTGCAAACCACGCTTTCACTAACTGCGTCATAAATAATTCCTCTCTGCAAGATGCAATTTATATTTATTCATTATATGCATTGCTTATAAAAAAGCAATAAAAAGCGGATGATAAAAGGGGCCGCTATGCTATAATCATTTTCAGAAAACGAATGGTCGTATAAGAAGAGGGTAAAACCATTTATCAGGTAAAACAATTATCCAAAAGAATCCTTGCCGGAGCCATGCTTCTTTTGCTCCTGACCGGATGCGCGAGAAGCGGAAGCCAACAAACTGCGGAAGAACCATCCTCCGTCGATCCACAGGTCGTGGATATTGTTGAGGACTGGGTCAATGAGGTCCCGGACGAGCTGTATCCGATCTCACAGGAGTACTTCCAGAAGTCCCAGCATCCGGGGACCGTCGTGGAGTTCTATTATGATACCTATGAATCCTTCTCCTATGAGCAGAAAGCCATCCCGCTGCATAAGCGCGCCATGGTCTATCTGCCGTTCGGTTATTCGGAGGAAGAGCAGTATGACGTGTTCTATCTGATCCACGGCGGGTGGGCAAACGAGACCATCACGCTGGGAATGCCGGGCGAAGAGTCCACGTTTAAAAATGTGATCGACCATGCGATTGAGAATGGGGAGATCAAACCGATCATCGTGGTCTGCCCGACCTTTAATAATCTGAATCAGAACGGACCGGATGCAAATGATTATGTCATGGCGATGATGCTGTCGGAACGGTATCATTTTGAACTGGAGAACGATCTGATCCCGGCAGTGGAACGTGAATATCATACGTTTGCAGAGGGGACGTCGGAAGAGGAGCTGATCGCGGCAAGGGATCACCGGGCGTTTGGCGGATTTTCCATCGGCTCCGCAGCCACATGGTGGATCCTGGAATACAGCCTGGATTATTTCCGCTATTTTCTTCCGATCAGCTGCGGCATCACGATCCCGGATGATGAGATCCGGGAAGGCGCGAAAGGGCATGACCCGCATGATTTCTTTATCTATGTCATGACCGGTACCGAGGATTTTGCATACAGCTATGAGGAAAAGCGCATGGGCAAGATGCGGGAGGATCCGTTCTTCATCGAAGGCAGCAATGAAGAGGAAGGAAATTTTGCCTATCGGATAAAGCCTGGCGCAGTCCATGATGCACAGGCAGCGATGGTCTATTTCTACAATGGCATGCGCTTCTTCTGGGGGCTGCCGCCAGCGCATGAAAGTGAGTAATAATAAATGGAGAAAACGATTTCCGTCGCTCAGATGCGGGCGGCAGACCAATATACAATTGAAAATGGAACCCCGTCCAAAGAACTGATGGGGCGTGCCGCGCAGGGCGTGTTCGATTCCTTCTCATCCTGGGCGGGGAAGCGAACGCTGATCGTCTGCGGCAGCGGCAATAACGGCGGCGACGGTTATGCGCTGGCCTCCATCATGAAAGACCACGAACTGGATGTCACCGTGCTACGGGTGTCGGATAAGTTCTCCGAGGACGGGGACTATTATTATCAGGAATGCCTGTGTCAGGGTGTTCCGGTTCTTCTTTACAGAACAGATTCTGTTGATTTCAGTGATTACCAGGTGATCGTTGACTGTATGCTTGGCACCGGCTTTTTCGGGATCCCGCGTGAGCCAATCGCGACGGTCATCAAGGAGATCAATGCAGTACGGGAACAGGCAAACACCTTTGTGATTTCTGTCGATATCAACAGCGGTATGAACGGTGACACCGGCGAGGCGGAAATCGCCGTCATCAGTGACCTCACCGTATCCATCGGATTTCTTAAGCATGGATTCTTCCTGGGCAAGGCGCCGGAGCTCATCAGCTCCCTGGTCAACGTGGATATCGGGATCCAATTACCATCTGAATAATGGTTGTTTGATTCTGCTTTTCGATTGCTGACCCCAAATGGAACGAAACGACAAGAAAAGTGGAGATATGAGAAAGTTAGCATATGCTAACAAAAGGAATTTTGAAGTAAAACTACTCCTGGGAAGCGAAATGTTTCTCATATCTCAAGTTTTTTTGTATTTTTAAAAATGTTAGCAAAGGCTAACTTTCTCATATCTCAAAAAATCTTGCTTTTTCATGAAAAATGGGTCTGTTTTCCGCAATTTCTCCTTTTTCCCCAAAATGATAAAACAACCCCCAGGGGGGCTTAAACTGTATATTCTCCTGTAATAAACTTTTATTGTTATAAATATTTGTAAAGATAGGAGATGAATCATGATGAAAAAGAAAATCCTTTCTCTGGTCCTGATCGCGCTTCTGGCGATCGGACTGGCAGCCTGCGGAAAATCCGGCGGTGGTCAGGAAGGCGCAGGGAGCGGCTCTGCAGAAGGGCCGAAGATCCTGAAAGTGGCAGCATCCTTTGCCTATGCGAGTCTGGATGTCCATAAAGACTCCAACGGCTGGTACACATCCATCTACGGTATGTCGGAGGCTCTGTTCAAGATGAACGCAAACATGGGCATCGATCCATGGCTTGCTGAAAGCGCAGATGTAGATGGCACCGTATGGACGATCAAGCTGAAAGACAATGCTGCATTCTCCAACGGAAATCCGGTGACCGCAGACATGGTGATCCGGAACCTGCAGAGACTGGCTGAAGTCAACTCCGGTTATGCCTATTTTGCAGAGTATGATATGAAGGCAGACGGGGACAAAACCGTGATCATTGATACCAAGGATCCGTACCCGACACTGATCAATGACTTGACCGGATCTGCTACCGGTATCGTCGATCTGGACGCAACGACGGATTTCGACAACGATCCGATCTGCACGGGACCGTTCGTGATCAAGAACTTCCAGCCGGAAGGCGATGTGGAAGTCGCAAAGAACGAGAATTACTGGGGTGGCGATGTCGCACTGGACGGCGCAATCTTCTATTACATGCAAACCGATGATGCGAAGCTGCTTGCTATGCAGAACGGCGAGATCGACTGCTACAACAGCGTATCATCGGCAGCACTGGCTGTTTATCAGCAGGATCCGGATAAATATAAGATCGTAACGATTCCTGGCGCCCGTCTCCAGTTCTATATCCTCAACGTGAATACACTGGATGATTCAATGCGTGAAGCAATCAACCTGATCGTTGATAAAGACGCGATCGCAGCTTATCTGGAAGGAACCGTGTCACCGGCAGTCGGACCGTTCAACGCATCGGCCGCTTATGGAAAAGTGACCGTTCCTGCAACAGATACCGCAAAAGCAAAAGAGTTGATCGAAGCAGCTGGCTATACGATGGGAGCAGATGGCTTCTACGAGAAAGACGGACAGAAACTGACCGTCACCGTGGCATATTATCAGGCACGTTCGCTGGATACGATCGCGCTGTTGCTTAAGGATCAGTTCAAAGCCGTTGGTATTGACACTACATTCCGTCAGGAGGAAGATCCGGATTCCACCTATATTCAGGATGGAAACTTCGACCTGGCACTGTACTGCATGATCGCAGACTCTTCCGGCGATCCGCTGAAATTTATCAAGAGCACATTGGAGGACGACGCATATTATGACTGCGGTGGATATGATAACGCACAGATTCAGGAACTGATCGCTCAGCTGAAGCAGGAGACTGACACAGCAAAGAGAGCAGAACTTGCAAACCAGATCATCCAGATGGCGATTGATGATAACGCGTTCGGTTATACCGGACTGTTCAATAAGACGACCGTCCTTCGCCCTGGCGTATCCGGATTTGCAGAGAACATTCCGTTTGACTTCTATGGCATTGACGCAAATACAACGATTGGATGATTGTAAAGATACTAAAAAAAATAGCTAGCTTAATCGTAATTCTACTCATACTGAGCTTCCTGGTATTCGGGCTGATGTATCTGGCCCCGGGCGATCCTGCCGAGCGGAAACTCTCGCAGCAGGGGATCCCGATCTCAAAGGAAGTTCTGGAAGCAGAACGCGCAAAGATGGGTCTCGACAGACCATTCCTCGTCAGGTACGGGGAATGGCTGTCGGGCATCGTCCGCGGCGATTTCGGATCTTCCTATAAGGATGACATGCCGGTAGGACCGAAACTGGGGGCCGGCCTGAAGAACACATTCATCCTTGCGTTCAGCAGTCTTATTCTGGCACTTGTCATTGCATTCCCGCTTTCAGTCATTTCGGCATTCCGGAAGAACGGGGTCATTGATCAGATCGTAAGACTGCTATCTTTTATCGGGAATTCGCTCCCCAATTTTCTGATTTCGATCCTTCTGATCTATTTCTTCTGCATTAAACTGAATCTTTTCCCGGTCATCGCGAAAGGCAATGTGCAGGGTCTATTCCTGCCTGTAATCTCGCTTGCGATCCCTATGGCTGGGCGGTTTATCCGGCAGATGCGCGCGGAATTATTAGATCAGATGAAAGAAGACTATGTGACCGGCATGCAGGGGCGCGGCGTGAAGCAGGGGTATATCGTAAAGAACGTCCTGCGGAATTCCATCGGTCATATCTTTACGATCATTGCCCTGCAGATCGGATCTCTGATGGGCGGAAGCGTAGTGATCGAGACGATCTTCCGCTGGCCTGGTATTGGTAAGCTTGTGATGGATTCCATCACGGCAAGAGACTATCCGGTCATACTGGGCTTTGTCATCATCATTGGCGTGATCTATTTGGTCATTAACCAGCTTTCCGATGTGCTGCACCATATACTGGACCCGAGGACTTCGCTATGAGAAAGAAGAAACGAGCAAAAACAAAGATCATTATCGTATCGGTCCTCGTCGTGCTGCTTCTTCTCAGTACGGTCCTGGCCGGTGTGATCGCGCCACACGATCCGTCGGAACCTTGCGCAACAACGATCCGGCTTGCCCCGTGCGCGGAATATCCGCTTGGAACGGACAACCTGGGACGCTGCGTTTTTTCGCGCGTGCTTTACGGCGGGCGGACGACGATTGCAGCCACGTTCCTTCTGGTCCTGATTTCTTTTGCAGTTGGCACCATCATTGGAATCCTCTGCGGCTATTACGGAGGATTCGTGGATAAACTGCTGATGCGAGTAGCCGATGTTCTGCTTGCCTTTCCGCAGATGGTCATTGCCATTGCGGTCGCGGGTATCTTAAACGGCGGGATGACCGGTGCCATGATCGCGCTGGGGATCACGATGTGGGTCAGTTTTGCAAGACTGGCCCGAAGTCATACATTTACATTGAAAAATGAAGCCTATATCCAGGCTGCTGTGTTTGCGGGGAAGAGCGATTTCTACATCATTCTGCGTCACATCTTCCCGAACCTCCTGGCACCGGTGCTGACACAGGCACTCACCACGATCGGTACCACCATGATCGGTCTTTCCGGTCTTTCCTTCCTGGGTCTTGGTGTTGTTCCGCCGACACCGGAATGGGGATCGATGATCGCTGAAGCCAGGGCATATATCCAGATTGCACCATGGGCGATCATGGGACCGGCCGCTGCGACGATCATTACGATCATTCTTTTCAATTATCTCGGGGATGCCGTGATGGATTACAGGGAGATCTAGAATATGCAGGATAGAATACTGGAAATCAAAGATCTTCAGATTGTGTACGACGAGGAGCTTGCCGTAAAAAGAGCGAGTCTTTTTGTGGAGCGGGGCGAGGTTTTGTGTATCGTCGGGGAGTCCGGCTCGGGAAAATCGACGGTGATCCGGGCCATAACAGGAAACAAGCAGGTCAAGGTGAAAGGCGGACAGATCCTGTTTGAGGGCGAGGACCTCGTTCCGATGAAAAAGAAAGAGCGCCAGAAACTCCTCGGAACAAAGATTGGTCTCATTCAGCAGAATCCGGCCGGCGCGTTCAACCCGATCCGGAAATTCAACGTTCAGTTCAAGGAGACGTTAAAGAGCCACTCGCTTCCGTTTATTCTGGAGAAACTGAACCAGCTGTTTGTAACGCTTGGCCTGAAAAATACAACAGGAATATTAAAAAGCCGTCCGTATGAAATGAGCGGCGGCATGAATCAGAGGATCGCGATTTCGGCGGCCATGCTGATGGATCCGGAGCTCCTTCTCTGTGATGAGATTACGAGCGCGCTCGATGTCACGACAGCCATATCCGTAACGGATGAATTGCTCCGCCTGAAAAATGAGCGGGGAACGACGATCATCCTGGTCACACATAACCTGGGGATCGCGGCGAACATTGCGGACCGGATCGCGATCATGTCGAAGGGCGAAGTGATTGAATTTGATACGGCAGAACGCATATTGCATGACCCGCAGCAGGAATATACGAAGAGTCTTCTTAGAGACGTGCCGAAGTTGATGGTATAAGAGATGACATATCTTCTGGAAGGGAAACATTTAAATAAAACGTTTAAGGAAAAAGCAAAAACAACCGTTGCGCTTTCCGATGTGAACTTCTATCTGAATAAGGGAGAAGTGCTTGGTGTCGTGGGCGAGAGCGGATCCGGGAAGAGCACGCTCTTAAAGGCGATTGCCGGTATGCTGAAACTGGACCAGGGAGAGCTCTTTTATAACGGAAGGGAATATACCGGACAGAAGCCGAGGCAGACCGGAAAGTTCCTGCAGATGATCTTTCAGGATGCCAAGAGTTCTTTTGATCCACGGATGATCATGGAGCGATCGATCATGGAAAGCGGCAGAGGAGCAAAAGATCCGGAGCGGGTACGAGAGCTCGTCCAGTTGGTCGGACTGGAAGAAGAACTGTTGCAAAGAAAACCAGCCGCTCTCTCCGGCGGACAATGTCAGCGTATGTCCATTGCGCGAGCGTTTTACAGCGATGCGGAGATTTTTTTATGCGATGAGATGACGAGCGCACTGGATGTTTCTTCGCAGGCTCGTGTTCTGGAGTTGCTGCAGAATCTGAAAAAAGAAGGCAGACTGTCGGCCGTCTTTGTTTCGCATGACATTGCGCTGGTCAGCATGCTTTGCGACCGGATCATGGTGATGAAAGATGGCATCTGTGTGGAACAGGGCACTACGACGGATGTGATCAGAAACCCGCAGGATGCCTATACCAAAGTGCTGCTGGAAAGTGCCGAGCGCCAGAATATATAAAAAAGAGAAGTCACTAATGATGCTCACAAAGATGGTTCTCATGGACGCCAAAACTGCGTTTGTGAGAATTATTTTATGTAAAAACAATTCTCATGGACGCCAAAATTACGTTTGTGAGAATAAGTGCTGGTAAGAAAGCACCGCTTCAAGTATGATTAATAAAAGAACAGGGGAGGAGCATACCATGAATATTCAGCGGATCACAGAGATGGAAGGATATTTGAATGAATGCACTGAAGCCACGGAGGGGCTGACGGCGCAGCTGGACCGGATGGAGGAACTCCGCGGGCATATGACCAGCCTGTTCGAGTACTATGGCAGCGAAGACTGGTATGAGGATCGGGAGGGCGAACTCCCGGAGGATGTTGCGGCAGGTGTCCTGTCGGAGGACCTGGTGTATGACCAGATCATGGCTGCCCGCGATGCCGCGTTTCAGATGCTGGAGTTGGCGACGGACATCCTGAAGAATCGCGTCTGAACAGGCAGCACCGAGTTGGAAAAAAGAACGATCACAAGAAAGGGGTAATAAAATATGAAAACGATGATTATCAATGCCAGCCCGCGGAAGAGCTGGAATACGGCGCAAATGCTGAAAGCAGCCCGTGCGGGAGCAGAGGGTGCCGGAGCAGAAGTGGAATATGTGGATCTGTATGATCTGGATTTCGTAGGCTGCCACAGCTGCCTTGCGTGCAAACGGAACGAAGCCGAACGCTGCAAATGTTATTGGAATGACGACCTTTCCCCGCTGATTGACCGTATCCTGAAAGCGGACGCGCTGATCATCGGATCCCCAATCTACTTCGGCGAGCCGACGAGCCAGTTTCGGGCACTTCTTGAGAGACTGCTGTTCTGCATGTTGTCTTATAACGGAGACGGCCCTTATTTCCAGGGTAAGATCAATCTTGGCCTCATCTTCACGATGAATGCGCCGCAGGAAATGTTCGAGACCAGAATGAAAGCAATGTCAGAAGGTCTGGAGAAAATGATGGGGAACTTCCTGCGTGGCGAGACACGCGTTGTCGCAGCAAGCAGTACGCTGCAGGTGACGGATTATAGCAAGTATCAGATGGGCATGTTTGATCCGGAACAAAGGAAGGCACATCACGAGGAGCAGTTCCCGAAAGATCTAGCGGCAGCAGAGCAGCTGGGCGCAGAACTGAGTAAATAAAAAAAGGAGCCATAAGGCTCCTTTTTATTATCATGAAATCCTCTATGCGCATCAGCTCGTCGGGCCGACCTTGGAGTCGACGTGCATGCCCATGCCGGCGGTATGCGCAGAAACTTCCGAAGCCAGATAAAGAACAGCATTCGCAACCTCTTCCGGTTTCGCATATCTCTTATCCATTGCATAATTTGAAGCGATCATTGCCATTGCCTCTTCGTGCGTCATGGTGTCGCCAAAGAAATCCTTCTCGATGCGGAGCATCATCGGGGTGTCGACCGGACCCGGGCAAACGTAATTGACATGGATGCCCATCGGTCCCAATTCCAGAGCCACGCATTTGGTCAGCCCTGCGACCGCATATTTCGAGGAAACATATGCGCTGTTTCCGGCTGTCGGCTCATAAGCGGCAGCGGATGCGATGACGATGATCGCGCCGGACTGCTTTTCGATCAGTGTAGGTGCCGCATATTTCATCATCAGCATGACCGAGAATACATTCATCATATAGGTCTGTTCGAAAAGATCCAGCGTCATATCCTGCACCGGATGCGTTTTTCCTTCATAACCAGCATTCGGAACAACAACGTCGATCGTTCCAAAATGCGCCTTTGCTGCCTCAACAAAATTCTTAATCTCTTCTTCCTTGGTCATATCGGCCACGAAGCCTTTGACCTGACCGTCTTCTGCGCCGAGCGTCGGCATCAGAGCGTCGATCTTCTCCTGGCTAGTGGAGGAAAATGCGACCTTTGCGCCTTCCCCAATAAAGCCCTTCACAATTGCTGTACCAATCCCGCCGGTTCCACCGGTGACGAGGACTACCTTGTCTTTCAACTTCAGATCCATAAGTCTTCTCCTTTCAGTTTTGGTTTTGAACCCATCCCGACTACTATAACACAACGTAGACGAAAAACGAAAGCAGAAAATCTCATGATCCATAGAATTTGTTAAGGTGTGTTATAATATATAAAAATATCTGTACGAAAAGGATGGACAGAGATGTTTCAGAAAGAAAAATGTCGCTTCTATATGGAGGATGAAAACGGAAAACTGATTGCGGAGATCACATTCCCGGAAACAGAGCCGGGCGTGTTTACGATCGATCATACTTTTGTGGATTCGAGTCTCCGCGGACAAGGGATTGCTTCGAAACTGGTTCAGTCTGCCGTGGACACCATCCATTGTCAAGGTGGAAAAGTGAAAGCCACCTGCCCATATGCGGTGGAATGGCTTTCTACCCGGAATATCGAATGTTGATATGGAAACCATCAACGGCGAATGGTATATGCTCGGATGCGCGGCGAACGATCCGCTGCGCCTTCGCACGGCCGATGATCTGGCGTCGCTGATCAAAAAAATCGGCTTCCTTCCGCTGTTCTCCAATGAGATCCCGGGCTTTTCTGTGGAGGAGCGGACACTGCCACAGTCCTGGTGGTGCGGCGATCCATCGAGTGATCCGTGGGAATGGCGGCAGATCCTGAGCCGCCGAAAGGACATCGCTTACGGGAAATTCTATAATAAGAAAGCCGGCTATGTTTCGAAAAAGTGGTTCCCTTCTTTTGCGAATTATCGTAGAAACGGGTATGATTTCGATGCACTGGTTGGGGATGAACTCGCGTCGTATCGGGCACGGAAGATCATGTCTGCGTTGGAGCCGGACGAATCACTTGCCGGTCTGGAGATGCTCTCGTTTGAACTGAAGCAGAAAGCCGGCTTTGGTAAAGGCGGCGAGAAAAACTTCGAAGGAATCCTTACGGAATTAGAAATGCAGACCTATCTTCTGGTGAGCGATTTCCGGCAGAAGAAAAATAAGAAAGGGGAGTCCTACGGCTGGCATATTGCTGCGATCGAAACACCAGAGACCAAGTGGGGATATGATTATATCGCGGGCGGATATGCAGAGACTCCGGAGGAATCCTGGAACCGGATCGTGAAACAGATTCGGAAGCATTTCCCATCTGCCGATGATGGGAGCATCCGAAAGGTGTTAGGAAATCGTCTGCCGGGTGAGAGTGGCAGGAGTTCCCTGCATTCGTTATAATCATTTTAAGGATCGGAAAAGCATATGGAATGCGAGACCTGCGTCTTTTATGTTTATGATGAAGAATATGATGATTACGTCTGTACGATGGACATGGACGAAGACGACTATGCCCGTCTGATGCAGGACCCTAAGGCGCATTGCCCGTTCTGGCGCGATGGCGACGAGTACGCCACCGTGCGCAGGCAGATGTGACGCATGACGGTCAAGTTATAGAAAGGGATCGATATGGCAAAAGTACTTGCAGTTTGTATCAGCGAGAAAAAGGGAACCATGAAGCATCCGGTGGATGAGGTCGTGCTGAAAGAAGAGCACGGAATCGTCGGTGATGCACATGCCGGCAACTGGCACCGCCAGGTAAGCCTGCTTGCTGATGAGAGCGTCGAAAAAATGAGGGTTAATTTTCCGGATATTCCGATCGGCGCATTCGCGGAGAACATTCTGACCGAGGGGCTGGTTCTGTATGAACTGCCGATCGGCACCCGGCTGCAGATCGGTGAGACCCTGCTGGAAGTGACACAGATCGGAAAAGAATGCCACGCGGACTGCGCGATCCGGCAACAGGTCGGAGACTGCGTGATGCCGCGCGAGGGGATATTTGCGATTGTTCTGAAAGGAGGCACCGTGAAAGCCGGCGATGAGATCCATATTATAAAAAAGGAAATCAAGGAACGTACATTCGAATGCCAACGTGATGGCCTGACCATCCGTGGAACCGAGTTCCGCCCGGAAGGAGAAAATCTGCCGATCGCGATCGTGAGCCACGGGTTCATGGGCACGCAGATCATGGAGCGCGAGCGCACGATGTATCTTGCGGAAATGGGATATGCTGCTTATTGCTATGACTTTTGCGGAGGCTCCAGGCTCAGCACGAGCGACGGAAAAACCGAGGAGATGTCCGTTCTGACAGAAGTGCGGGATCTGGAAGCCGTGATCGATCACATCCGCTCACTCCCATATGTGGACAAAGATAAACTCGTACTGATGGGCTGCAGCCAGGGCGGATTTGTATCGGCACTCGTTGCAGCAAAAAATAAATACCCGGTCGACAGGCTGGTGCTTTTCTTCCCGGCACTGTGCATTCCGGATGATGTGCGGAAAGGTAAGATGCCGATGACAAACTACGACCCGGCCAACCTGCCGGATACCTTCCTGTGCGGCCCGATGCTCCTGGGGAAGATCTACGTGACAGACCTGATCGATATGGATCCGTTCGAAGAGATCAAATCCTATACCGGCCGCGTGTTCATTGCGCACGGCAGCAATGATGTCGTTGTTCCGGTTTCCTATGCGGAACGTGCCGCAGAGGTGTATCGTGCCACCACACCGGAAGGTATGACGGAGGACGAGCGCATCACCCTCCGCGTCATCGAAGGCGGCACGCACGGATTCATGGATAATAAAGAAGATGATCAGTACGCACTGGATCAGATGCGACTCTTCCTGGAAAGCTGATCTCTTGTGTAAACATTTTTGGCATGTTATGATGACTTCTTCAGGGGAGTCATCTTTTATTTGCCCCGTGTTTTGAAACATATCATCATTCCCGAGCCTGTTCGCGGCTCACCCATCTCACGAAAGAGGTAAATCTATGATCATTCCAATCGTTGGTGCTTCCGCACTGGAATTCTGGCTGTCCGGCATCTCCGCTTTTCCGCCAGATCAATTATCCGTTCAAAATCGCAAACTGGTCTCTCTGCCTGAAGAGTACTGCATCCCCTATTCGCAGGAACTGTACAGGGAATTGGCGAAGCAATACGGATTTACACAGCCCATTGTTGTTATGGCTAACAAAGAGACGGGTAAAAAAATCAAAGATAGTTTCTATGCGGTGAAACGGTCAGCAAAAATACCGGAGAAATCATTCATTCAACTGACCGATAAGGTTTTAATTAGTTCACCAGAGTTATGTTTTATTCAGCTGGCGAAAATATTCCCGATGTCAAAGCTGGTTGAGGCTGCAAATGCGCTGTGCGCAATCTATTCCTTGGATGAAAGCGCAACGTTCGCACAAATAAAAAGAGAACCAATAACCAGTACTCAGAATATCAAATCATTAATAAAAAGTGCGAATGGAATGAGCGGGATTAAAAAAGCTCGCCAGGCAATTTCATACGCTGTTGACCGATCATTTTCTCCGATGGAAAATAAACTTGCTGCATTGGCTTCGCTCCCATTGATACTGGGAGGGTACGGGCTTTCGAAGCCGGAACTTAACGAGGATGTTGTTTTATCAGATGATGCTGCAAAGCTGTTAGGAAGACAGGCCTGTTGCTGTGATCTGGTATGGGAGAAGCAAGGTGTGATTGTGGAGTATGATAGCAATCTTACACATCTTTCCGTTAATCAGCATACATATGACAAACGAAAAGCAACTGCACTCAATATGTCGGGATACAAGGTTTTCTATATAACGGCAGCAAATATGCACAACTTTAGAGATATCGAAACGACATTCCTTAATCTTCGTAAATTTATGGGGCTCCGTTCATCGAAGGATTCTTTACATAAATATGAATCCATTCGGAGAGAGGCTGTGCGAGCCATAGTGTTCGACTCCTGGAGAAAATATTATATAAAAAACTGATTAAAAAAGACCGGTCACCAAAACGTAATGCTTGCATTTTAGAGACTACTGAACAGGAAAAAACGGTCCCCAAAGCGCGAATAGTACGTTTCAGTGACCACTGAAAAAGAAAAAACGGTCTCCAAAACGCAGTTATTTCGTTTTGGAGACCGGCACTTACCTTGAATCGTTTCACTCCGCTGCTTCATCCAATCGTTTATCGATCACGCTGACTTCTTCTAATAAAGCGAAATATTTATCGTGGGTTTCCTGATAATCTTTATTGAATTCTTCATCGCTGCCCTGGTGCAGGGAGGTGACGTAGTTGTGGGCGAGCGAAGCGAGCTCCGGACTGACACGGGCCACGACCGAGATACCGACGTTCGAGCAGGTGTCAGAGATACGCTCCAGATTGGAGAGCACGTCCAGAAACAGGATGCCGTTCTGCGTGGAACAAAGTCCCAGACGCAGACGGGTCAGATGATTGTCGTGCAGCTTATTGACCATATCGTCCATGACATCTTCTAAAGGCTCGATGTGACGAGCTGCAACCTCATCACGTTTTTCAAAAGCCCTCCTGGTATAGACCAGGATTTCATCCATAAGAGAACGGACGACTTTTAATTCTTCCATTGCATCTTCTGTGAAAGCGGATTTGTTCTCATGCAGGCTTTCTGCCGCCTCCGCAATATTCATGGCATGGTCACCCAAACGCTCAAACTGCGTGACGATCTTATTGTACTGATCGAGGATGGAGATGTGCAGGTCTTCCTTGACATGCGGGGAGAGCTGCATCAGGTAATTACAGACGCTGTCAGTCATCTCGTCGATGCTTTCCTCTTCCTTTTCAATCTCTTCCAGATGCTTTCGGTTAAAGTCGGAAAACAGATCCAGTGCCATGTTGATATTAGACTGGGCGACGTCAAACATCGTCAGCAGAATGTCGTAGCAACTCCGGAAGGCGAGTGCCGGAGTAGAGAAGAAGACCGGGTTCAGTTCGGAAAGTTTGTCGCTGTATTTTCCGGTCGGCTTTGCCTTTTCCTTGACGAGCCGGACGCCGATTTTTTCAAAGATTCCGACAAACGGGAGCAGAAGCAATGCGCAGGCCAGATTGAAAATAGAGTTGGCATTGGCGATGGTACCCGGGGTCATCGGTGAATTCCAAAGGGTCGAGAGCCCGCCGAACTGATGGATTAGCGTCACGACAAGAAGCACCAGAATTGTTTTGGCAAGGTTGTATATGATATTAATCACGCCGACTCGTTTTGAATCTGTCGGGGCTCCGATCCAGCAGACGATACCTGTGGTCAGGCAGTCGCCTAGATAAATGCCGACGATTATGACATAGACCGTCTTGAACGGGATCGTACCTGCCAGGGCAAAGGTCTGCAGGATACCGACGGTCGCGGAGGAACTCTGCAGCATGAAAGCGACGCCGGCACCGATCAGGTATGCCAGCCAGGCATTATCGCCGAGTGTGGAAAACATATGGTCGATCAGGCCGCTTTCAGACAGGACAGTAACCGCAGCGGACATATTTAAAAGACCGCTGAATAAGATACCGAAACCGATCGCGATATTCCCGATCGTATGGGAATTGCGGAAATTAAAAAACATGATTAGCGCGATGCCGATGATTAGCGCGACAGGAGCGAGCGTAGACGGCTGGAAAACCCGGAGGAAAGAAGCGGAATCCGCATTCAGACCCATGAGCCGGATGATCTGGCCGGTAATGGTGGTTCCGAGGTTGGCACCTAAGATAATGCCGAGTGACTGATGAAGGGAAAGAATGCCGGCAGCGACCAGACCGGAAGTGATGACGATCGTCGCGGTAGATGACTGAATAATGACTGTGACCAAAAGACCGAGAACAAATGCCTTGATAGGATTGTTCGTGACCTTCTCGATCACAACCTTCAGTGTACCGGACGAGCTCTCCTTCAGGCTGTCCCCCATCAGTCTCATGCCATATAAAAACATGGCGAGACCGCCTAGTAATGTAATGATATCGAAAATGCCCATAGCTAAATTTTAGCTCATTTTTAAAGGGGTTGTAAACAAAGTTTTTTGGCTTGAATTTTGTACATGTGGTCGGTATACTGTATACAATATACAATCTGGACGGCTGATCATCGATGGCCGGGAGCAGGAAGGACGCGGTCATGGAACTGCAGGCAACCGCACAGGTCACGCGGAAGGCATACGGCAAAATCAATATCGGCCTGGATGTCACGGGGAAACGGGAGGATGGCTATCATCTGGTGAAGATGATCCTTCAGACGGTGGATATCCATGACGACGTTACCGTGCGGCGGATCGATGTGGACGCATCAAGAGGCGGCAAAACCGGATATGGCGAACCGCAGATCATCCTGACCTGTGATGATCCGGGTCTGCCGACCGATGAACGGAACCTGGCTTACAGAGCGGCAGCAGCCATGATCAAAGCATTTGATCTGAAGGGTGGCGTCAGCATCGACATCAAAAAGCGCATTCCGAAAGAAGCCGGCATGGCGGGCGGAAGCACAGACGCGGCAGCAGTGCTCTTTGCGATGCAGGAGTTGTTCGGGCTGAGAGATGCGGCGGAAAGAGGCGACGCAGAAGATGCAAACGACATCCCGGCAAAACTCGATGAGATCGCTTTAAGCCTTGGCGCGGACGTTCCATTCTGTCTTAGAAAGGGTACATACCTGGCCGAAGGAATCGGCGAAAAACTGACGAAGTTACGCAATCTTCCGCATGCGCACCTCGTGATCATCGTGCCGGGTTTCGGCATTTCGACCAAATGGGCTTATGAGCAGGTGGACGCGATCCCGGATCTCAAGCATCCGGACATCGATACCATCACGTCGGCAATCGGGGAAGGAGATATCCGCGAAGTGGCGCAAAGGATGGGCAATATCCTGGAAGAAGTGGCCGTCCGTAAATACCCGGAGATCCGGGAAATAAAAAAAATACTGCTGGAACATGGTGCGATGGGAGCCATGATGAGCGGATCCGGCTCGGCAGTATTCGGGATCTTTGATGATCCCCAAAAAGCAGAGCAGAGTTTTGAGGCATTCAAAGGAGACGGATATGGTAAATTTAAAAGTCAATTATGATGAATACATCCCACTGAGGGATATCGTGTTCAAAACGCTCCGGGAAGCGATCATTACCGGAGACCTGAAGCCGGGTGAGCGGCTGATGGAGATCAAACTGGCAAACGAGCTGGGCGTATCGAGGACACCGGTGCGCGAAGCGATCCGCAAGTTGGAACTGGAAGGCCTTGTGATCATGACCGCCCGGAAAGGGGCGGAGGTCGCGCCGATCAATGAGAAGGATCTGCGGGAAGTACTGGAGATCCGCAAATCTCTGGAAAGCCTTGCCTGCCAGCTGGCCTGCAAGAACGTAACACAGGATGATCTGACTGGTTTTGAACAACTCAATCAGGCGATCGCAGAGGCTGTTGAAAACGAAAATATCGAAGAGATCACCAGGCAGGACGTCTTGTTCCATGAGGCAATCTATTCCATTACAAAGAATGACCGGCTGGTTCATATGCTGCATCAGTTGAAAGAGCACATCTTCCGCTACCGATTCGAATACATAAAAGATATGAAGAACAAGGCTGCAATCGTGGAGGAACATAAAAAGATCACAACGGCCATCGCGTCCAAGAACGCGAAAGCGGCATGTCGGGAGATCGAGCGTCATATCGAAGTGCAGGAGAAATACATTTTGAATACGTTGATAAAAGAAAAGAAATAGTGTAAAATGCACTGACACAGGAAAAGAGGAGAAAACATTATGCCTACATGGTTTTGGATCGTAATAGGTATCACCGCCGTTGTTGCCGTTGTCTGTATTCTGCTGATCGTTTTCGGTAAGAGGACCGAAAAGAAACAGAAGCAGCAGGAAGCAGAAATGCAGAGAAACGCGCAGCCGATGTCTTTCTATATTATCGATAAAAAGAAAATGCGGCTGAAAAATGCCGGTCTTCCAAAGGTCGTTTATGACAATGTACCGAAAATGGCCAAGATCTGGCGGATGCCGATCCTGAAAGTGAAAGTCGGAAACCGTGTCATGAACCTGATCTGTGATGATAAAGTATATAAAACACTCCTTCCGAAACAGGAAGTCAAAGCGCAGGTGTCCGGTATGTACGTCATCTCTGCAAAGAGAGTCAGAGGCCCGATCGCGGAGCAGAAGAAGAGAGGCAAGGACGGAAAGGTCAAAGAGAGCTTCATCGACAGACTTCGTTAAGGTTGACAATCTAATATGGAACTTAAAAACTGCGGCAATTGGCCGCAGTTTTTTTATGCCACGAAACACCTGCTGCAGGTTTGACTTTTTTTAATAATAGTGCCATAATGCAGGCAGTCTTCGAGCTTTGATACCTAAGGGAGACTATGGGATCAAAGCCACACCACTCTTGAAAAAGAGAGCTGGTGTCGGGGTTCATGCTGGAAACGGCGGGGCCTTCCGGGGCGGACACGGATCAAATAAGTGTCTGCCGATGAAAAGGAGGCGGATCATAGGTGCATGCTTTGCATGGTTTTTGTCCGCATTCCTTCGAGAAGACGGGCAATTTTATTTTTATGCGGAAAAACCGCAGGAGGAGAAAAACCATGAAAAAAGCAATTGCACTCATCATCACAGCTGCACTGGCTGTCTGCATGCTTGCTGCATGCGGTAAAAAAGAGGAGCCGGCTCCGGAACCGACTTCTGCTCCGGCAGTCGTGGACACCCTTTCCGGTGAATTGAACATCTATGCAGCAGCATCCATGACCGAATCTCTGGATGAAGTGATCGCACTCTTCAACAAAGAGCATCCAAATGTAACGGTCAATGCAAACTATCAGTCTTCCGGCGACCTGATCAAAGCCATCATTGCAGGAGGTGTCTGTGATATCTTCATTTCTGCAGGCGCAAAGCAGATGAACCAGATCGATATCGAGGCAGACCCGGAGGTCAATACGGATGGAAACGATTTTGTCGTAGCAGGAACCCGTTTCAAAATGCTGCAGAATAAATGTGTTCTGGTCGTTCCGGATGGCAACCCGGCAGGACTTACTTCCTTTGATGATCTGAAGGCTGCTTTCGATGGCGCTGATTTCATCTTCGCAAAGGGTGGCGCAGAGGTTCCGGTTGGTGAATACACCACAGCAATCTTTGAGTCTCTCGGCATCGATGAGGCCGCCGTTGAATCCAAGATCAACTACTGCGAGAACGTCAAAGCTGTTCAGGCAGCAGTCAAGGAAGGCGCAAACCAGGCAGGTGTTGTTTACGCAACCGATGCATATTCTGCAGGCCTTACCGTTATTGATACCGCAACCGATGAAATGACGGGCAAGACCGTTGTTTATCCGGCAGCACAGATCAAGACCGGTGAGAATCCGGAAGCTGCAGCAGCATTCATGGAGTTCATGATGACTCCGGAAGCAACCGCATGCTTCGAAGCAGTTGGATTTACCGTATTGAAATAAGATAAGAAAGGATCGTTATGGACCTGTTTCCACTTTGGAATTCCATCCGGATCGCGCTGATCAGCGCCATCGTCGTGTTTTTCCTCGGGATCTTTGCATCCTACTACATTGCAAAACTTCCGCGGATCATTAAGGGCATCCTGGATGTCATTTTGACCTTGCCGCTGGTTTTGCCGCCGACTGTTGTCGGCTATATGATGCTGCGTCTGGTCGGAACACGTTATCCATTTGGACAATTCCTGCGGAATGCCTTCAATCTGGTCATTCCGATGAAGTGGTGGTCCGCAATCTTAGTTACGATCATTGTTATTTTCCCCCTGATGTACAGGACGACCCGGGCGGCTTTCGAAAGTTTCGATGAGACGCTCGGGTACGCCGGGAAAACCCTGGGGCTTTCCAACACCTATATCTTCTGGCGGATCCGTATGCCGTACTGCCGGCAGGGAATCATCGCCGGAACGGTGCTGGCATTCGCAAGAGCACTGGGTGAGTACGGAGCAACCAGCATGATCGCCGGTTATATCAAGGGAAAGACCGCGACCATCTCCACCACAGTTTATGCGTTGTGGCGGGATGGGCTTGACGCGGAAGCATTCAAGTGGGTCATGATCAACATCGCCATTTCGGCGGTCGTCCTTCTGGTCGTCAACTTCCTGGAGAAAAAAGAAAAAGCGAGGGTCCGGGCATAATGGCACTGTATGTGGATATCGAAAAAAGACTCGGCACCTTCGACCTCAAAATGAAGTTCGAAATGCAGAATGAAGTGCTCGCCCTTCTCGGCGCATCGGGAAGCGGCAAGAGCATGACTTTAAAGTGCATTGCAGGGATCGAACGGCCGGATAAAGGACGGATCGTTCTGGATGATCATGTGCTTTTTGATTCGGAGCAGCACATCAATCTGAAACCGCAGAAACGCAGTGTGGGATATCTATTCCAGCAATATGCCCTGTTCCCGAACATGAGCGTATATCAGAACATCGCATGCGGCATCAAAGGTGCCGTAAAACGTGGCACAGCAGATTCCGGTATTGCGGCAGGCGGCACGGCAGGCAAGTCCGAAAAAGAAAAGATGGTCCGTGACATCATCGACATGATGCACCTGAACGGTCTGGAGGACAAAAAGCCACGGCAGATCTCCGGCGGAGAACAGCAGCGGGTGGCGCTGGCCAGGATCCTGGTCAATCATCCGGATGCCCTGCTTCTGGACGAACCGTTTTCGGCACTGGATGCTTCCCTTCGGAAAAACCTGGTCCGGGAAACGTACAAATTGATGAAAGATTACGGAAAATCTGTTATATTTGTTACACATGATCAAAAGGAAGCCTTCCGGTTGAGTGAGAGCGTGGCATTGCTCGATAAGGGTGTGATCACGCGGACCGGGAAGCGGGATGAGATCTTCGAACTGGTCATGCAGGAAAATGTCCGGATACGGGGGGATATAACAGATGATGGTATCGATTGAAGAAGGCAGACAACGGATCCTGGATGCAGTGACACCGGTGGGAACCGAACAGATTGCGCTGGGAGAAGCCTACGGCAGAGTGCTGGCGATGGACGTGATCGCGGAAGATGATGTTCCGTCGTTCGACCGTTCCCCGCTCGATGGCTATGCGTTCCGCGCGGCAGATACCCGGAATGCGGCGAAAGATGCGCCGGTCTTGCTGAAGGTAATCGATTATATTCCGGCGGGTGATATTTCCCATGCGCCGGTGACAGAAGGAACAGCCGTCCGCCTGATGACAGGGGCGCCGATCCCGGAAGGTGCAGACTGTGTCTGCAAATATGAAGAGACCGAGTTTACAGATACGGAAGTGAAGATCTTCCAGCCGGGAAAAGCGGGCGATAATATCATCCGCAGAGGCGAAGATGTGGAAAAAGGCACGGTACTGGCGGAGGCTGGTACGGTGATCGATGCCGGCCTGATGGGCACTTTGGCAGGGCAGAATATCGCGAAGCCTTTGGTCTATAAACAGATCACGGCGGGCATCATTGCAACCGGCAGCGAACTGGTACCGGTCGGACAGGTTCCGGGACCGGGCATGATCATTGATACCAACGAATATACCCTGACGGGAGCCATGGAACGCATGGGCTTTCTGGTCAGAAGATACGGGATCGCAGATGATACAGAAGAAGCGATCGCAGATGTTCTGGAGAAAGCGCTTGCGGAGTGTGAGCTTGTGCTGATCACAGGCGGTGCTTCTGTTGGTGATTATGACGTAACACCGGCAGCGATGGAAAAGATCGGGATCAAATTGCTTTTCCATGGTGTGGATATGAAACCGGGGAAAGCCTGTGAATACGGCGTCCGCGACGGCAGACTGATTTGTGGCCTGTCCGGACATCCATCTTCCTCGCTGACCAACCTGCTACTGGTTGGTCTGGCCGGGATCCGGAAGATGACTGGGATTAAAGACTATATGCCGCAGGAGATCGATCTGGAACTGGACAGCGATTTTAAGAAAACAAGCAAGAATGACCGCGTGATCCGTGGGACCCTCGTGATCGAGGATGGTGTGGCAAAGATCCGCGCCCCGAAAGGGCAGGGCAATATCATGATCAGTTCGACCATTGGCTGTGATCTGGTGGCGGTGATCCCGGGAGGCAGCGGCCCGCTGCAAAAAGGCGCGATGATAAAAGGATATCTGGTATGAAAAAGATCAATGTAGAAGAAGCCGTCGGCATGGAGCTCTGCCATGACATCACGGCGATCCGGGATGGATTTAAAGGCGCGGAATTCAAACGCGGTCATATCATTACGGAAGAAGATATTCCAAAGCTTTTGAACCTGGGCAAGAAGCAGATTTTTGTCTGGGAAGAGAATGCCGGGGAGATCCATGAGGAAGAGAGCGCGATCCGTCTGGCAGCCATGGCGCCTGTGGAAGGTGCTGACTGGACAGGCCCGTCAGAAGGCAAGATGATGTTGACAGCAAAGCAGCGCGGTATGTTCCGTGTGGATAAAGAATTATTGGCCGAGATCAATTCGATCGGCGACATCACCTTCACGACGATCGCAGATCACTATCCGGTAGAAGAAGGCGACCGCATGGCATCCGTCAGGATCGTGCCGCTGGTCACCAAAGAAGAACAGATCATTCAGGCAGAAGAACTGTGTAAAGGCAGAAAACTTCTGGACTTAAGACCATATAAAGAAATGAAGACCGGCATTATCATCACCGGATCCGAGATCTATAACGGACGGATCCAGGATAAGTTTGAGCCGGTGATCCGCAAGAAACTGGAACGGTATCCGGCAGAGGTCCTGGGCGTGACGATCTGTGACGATGATCTGGAGATGATCATCGCTGCTTCGCAGGCATTCCTGGAACAGGGCGCAGACCTGCTCATCTATTCCGGCGGCATGAGCGTGGATCCGGACGATCTGACGCCGACCGCGATGCGGGAACTGGCTGATGTGTTTGTCACGCAGGGCGTTCCGTCCCAGCCGGGCAACATGACTACGATCGCATATAAAGGGGACGTTGTTCTGACCGGGGTTCCGAGCGCGGCGATCAGCCAGCCGACCACGGTACTGGATGCGATCCTGCCACAGATCTTCGCGGGTGATCCGTTTACGAAAGAAGAATTGATGCGCCTGGGTGACGGCGGTTTATGCATGCAGTGCAAGCCATGTCATTTCCCAAGCTGTCCATACGGAAAGTATTAATGAAAGACCAGTTTGGCAGAGACATTACCTATCTGAGACTTTCGGTGACCGACCGCTGTAACCTGCGATGCCGCTATTGCATGCCGGAAGAAGGCGTCTGCAAACTCACCCATAATGACATGCTCACGGAAGATGAGATGATCATGGCGGTGGAGGCAGCTGCCTCTTTAGGTATCACGAAACTGCGGATCACCGGAGGAGAGCCGCTGGTCAAGAAAAATATCGTATCGATCTGCACGCGCGCATGCGCGGTACCGGGAATCACGGAGACAGCCATTACGACGAATGGCATCCTTCTTCCGGAACTGGCAAAACCGTTGCGTGAGGCAGGGATTCAGAGGATCAATCTGAGTCTCGATACATTGGATGCGGAGAAATACAGCCGCATCACCCGACGCGGAGAGTTGACGGAAGCTTTGGCCGGTTTTCGCGCGGCACTGGATGCGGGGTTTGAAAAGATCAAGATCAATGCCGTTCTGATCGGCGGATTTAATGACGACGAAGTGCGGCCGCTCGCGGAACTGACGAAGCAGTATCCAATTGACGTCCGCTTTATCGAACTGATGCCGATGTATGACAGTGGCGATTTTGGAGAAGAAGCATTCATTTCATGTGATTCGGTCCTGGAGCAGTTGCCGGAGGCAGAGGCACAGGGCGCCGATGGCGGAGTGGCAAAACTCTACCGGCTTCCGGGAGCACTTGGCAATGTAGGATTGATCAGCCCGGTGAGTTCGCATTTCTGCGGATCGTGCAACCGGATCCGACTGACAGCGGATGGGCGTATTAAGCCGTGCCTGCATTCGGATGATGAGATCCGGATCAAAGGCATGAGCAAAGACGAAATGACGGAAACGTTGAAGCAGGCGATCTTCGAAAAACCGAAGTGGCACGGAGAGATGTCCTACGCCGAGCGGACGCATACGCACCGTGACATGAATCAGATTGGAGGATAAATGGTACCGGTATTAGGATTTGCGGCATGGTCAGGCACCGGCAAGACCACGCTAATCGAAAAACTGATTCCGAAACTGAAGGAAAAAGGTCTTCGCCTGGCGGTGATCAAGCATGACGCGCACGGACTGAAGTTCGACAAGGAAGGCAAAGATTCCTGGCGTTTTTCCAACGCCGGCGCCGATGTAACGGTCGTGAACGGGCCGGACCAGAGCGCGATCTTCGTGCAGAGAAGTCTGACATTAGAAGAGACGATCAAACAGATCTCCGATGTGGATCTGGTCCTGATCGAAGGATATAAGACCGGGTCATTTGATAAAGTCGGCATCAGCCGCAAGGAGACTGGCAAGGGATTTCCGGATGAGATATCGGCATTCAAAGCACTGGTGACGGATGATCCGTCAGTGAAAGAAGAAGCGACGCAGCCGGTCTTCGCACTGGACGATGTTCAGGGGCTCGCAGACTGGATCATCGCGACATATATTGGTTAACAGCGCATTTTCAAACAGAGGATAGACAGATGCAGAACCAGGAAGATTTCACCCATTTCAATGAACAGGGAAGAGCAAAGATGGTGGACGTGACGGAGAAGCCGGTCACGAACCGGCAGGCTGTTGCGATGGCCCGTGTGAAAGTCAGCGCGGAAACGTTTGCGCTGATCGAAAGCGGTGGTATGAAAAAAGGTGACGTGTTGACTGTGGCGCAGGTCGCCGGGGTCATGGGCGCAAAGAAAACGCCGGACATCATTCCGATGGCTCACCCGATCACCCTGACAGGGATCGATCTGGAACTGATACTGAACGAAGAAGAATTATCGGTGGATATCAAGGCTATCGTCACCTGCGACGGAAAGACGGGCGTGGAGATGGAGGCTTTGACAGCAGCCTCTGTCGCGGCACTTACTGTTTACGATATGTGTAAGGCTGTCCAGAAGGACATCCTCATCACAGACGTCTGTCTGCTGCAGAAATCCGGCGGCGTACATGGCGACTTTCAGAGATAAACACTGTCTATAAACACACATATAAAGAAATCCCGCGGCTTTCGTTTCCCTCACTTAGCAGGCCGCGGGATTTTGCTATCTATCGACGGCGGACTAGCCGTCGTTTCGATCTGGCTCGAACTTTCTTTTTCGACCGCTGCTGGCGGTATGTTTTGATCTGCTGCGCGATCGTCGTATAATCCCGTTCAAACAGCTCATCGCTGATCTGAATGTTCAGCAGAGTTGGATCCACACGTTCCACGATTACTTCCTGCACAAAGGCCTTGCTTTTCTGCGCGTATTTCGGCAGCGCGTTCAGTTCCTGGATATGCGCCAGCTCCGGCCGCCAAAGGATCTCGATCTTGCGCAGCGGCTTCATGGAAGGATTCCGCTTTGGGTTCCGGAGATAATAAAAGTCCGGATGGCCGTCGACCTCATCGATCGTGATGATGCCCCAGTATTCCGGGACATGCTCCTCAACATGCGCGGCGTGACTGGAACCGACCGCGATGATATTCATATCAAAATACCGGTCATAATCCCGGATCTGCGTGGACAGCCGCGTGTAGGAATCCGCATCGCTCTTGATCTCGATGCCGCAGAGCATCTCCGGCAACACCATCACAATGTCCGCGCGGGAGCGCCCCGTACGCTTTTCTTCGAGGATCCGGATCTTTCCGTAGTACTCCTCCAGATAATCGAATAATGGTTCGCGGATATCTTTATCATAAAGCATAGCAAGGCCATTATAGAATGACAGAGATAATGGCGCAAGAGGAGAAGTCCATGTTATAATGCTAACATGAAACTTATGCATTTGTCGGATCTCCACCTGGGGAAGCGCGTAAACGAGTTTTCCCTGATGGAAGATCAGAAAGACATCCTGAACAAGATCATACAGATCATCGACGACGAGCAGCCCGACGCGGTCCTGATCGCAGGGGATGTATACGACCGGGCGGTGCCGTCGGCGGAAGCCGTGGAACTGTTTGACAGCTTTCTGGTACGGTTGGCTAAGCGCAGGCAGGAAACCTTCATCATCAGCGGAAATCATGATTCGCCGGAACGGCTTTCTTTCGCCGGCAAACTGATCGACCCGACCGGGATCCATCTGGCCCCTGTCTACAACGGCGAGATCTGCCCGCTTTCCCTGATGGACGAATACGGGATCATTGATATTTACATGCTCCCGTTCATAAAGCCTGCCGCTGTGCGAAGGTTCTTCCCGGAGGAAGAGATCGTCAGTTATGAAGACGCTATGCGTGTGGCGATCGGCGCAATGACTCTGGATGAAACAAAGCGGAATATCCTGATCACGCATCAGTTCGTGACCGGTGCCGCCACTTCGGATTCCGAGGAACTCTCGGTGGGAGGCGCGGACCAGGTCAGCGCAGAAGTATTCAGGGGATTTGATTATGTGGCGCTGGGACATCTGCATCGCCCGCAGAACATCAAGCCGGCAATCCGCTACAGCGGCACGCCGCTGAAATATTCCTTCTCTGAAGCGAAAGACAGGAAGAGCGTGACTCTTGTGGAACTGAAAGAAAAAGGAGATCTTTCCATCCGCGAGATCCCGCTGGTCCCGCTGCGCGACATGAAGGAGATCAAGGGGACTTACAACGAATTAACGCTGAAAGAATACTACGACAGGGATCCGGAAATGAAAGAGGCATATCTGCACATTACACTTACGGATGAAGAGGATGTGCCGGATGCAGCCGCGAAGCTCCGCGTCATCTATCCGAACCTGATGAAGCTGGATTACGATAACACGCGCACACGCAATACCAGAGGTGTGCAGGCACTTACGGAGGTGGAAAAGAAAACACCAATGGAACTGTTTTCCGCGTTTTATGAAATGCAGAACGGACAGGAAATGAGCCTAGAGCAGAAGCAATATCTTGAAACGCTGATCGAAGGGATCTGGGAGGGGGACGCATGAGACCAATAACGTTAACGATGTCCGCCTTCGGACCATACGCAGATGAGACCGTGATCGATTTCTCCAGACTGGGGGAGAGCGGCCTGTATCTGATCACCGGTGATACCGGCTCGGGCAAAACGATGATCTTTGATGCCATCTGCTTTGCTCTGTTCGATACGGCAAGCGGCGCTGCACGCGACACGAAGACGTTCCGTTCCAAGTATGCGAAGCCGGATGTGCCGACAAAGGTGCGTCTGGTGTTCTCCTACGGAAATGAGGAATATACTGTGGAGCGCAATCCGGAGTATGAGCGAAAGAAAACGCGTGGCGAAGGGACCACGGTGGAACACTCGAATGCGACGCTGACATTGCCGGACGGACGCGTGATCACGAAAGTGAAAGAAGTGGATGCTGCGATCAAAAGGATCCTCGGGATCGATGGCAATCAGTTCATGCAGATCGCGATGATCGCGCAGGGCGATTTCCGGAAGATCCTTCTGGCATCAACAGAAGAAAGGATCAGGATCTTCCAGAAACTATTCCATACAAGAAACTATTTCATTCTGCAGGAGCAGTTGAAGGAAGAGGCCGGTCGAAAGCGAAAAACCTGGGATGAGATCCAGCGTTCCATCAGGCAGTATCAGGGAGATATTATCTGCGACGGAGAAAGCCTGTTTGCAGAGCGGGTGGAAAAAGCCCGTGCAGGCGAACTGCCGGAAGAGGAAGTTGCAGAATTGCTGAACGACCTGATCCTTCAGGATCAGACAGAAAAAGAGAAAGTTGATAAAGAGATTGAGGCGATCGATCAGAAACTGCTGGTGATCGGGCAGCATTTGACAGAAGCCAAAGCACAGGATGAGATCCGGAATCGAAAAACACAGTCGGAGAAGGCACTTGCTGAAGCGAAAGAAGCACAGGCAGAGGATGCCCACAGGTTGGAAGAGGCGCTGGCAAAGCAGCCGGAGATCGTACGATTAACAGAAGATCGGGCTGCTTTATCGGCTGCGATCCCGGATTATGAGACTTTCGATGGATTAAAGAGGGAGCAGGCTGCGCTACAGAAGCAGATCACATCACTGGATCAGAGAAGGGATCAACTGCGCGAAGCAATTGATAAAGATGCGGAAACGATCCGGATCGAAAAAGAAGAATTACAATCGTTGTCCGGATGTGAAGCCGAAAAAGTGCAGCAGGAAGCCCGGCTGGCAGAAACGGAAACAAAACGGAAGGCGGCAGCAGAACTGGAAAAGATGATCCAGACGGCAGAAATACAGGCGAAAGATCTGGTGATCGCACAGGAAGCATATCTGGAAAAAGCAGGTGCGGCAAATAAAGCAAGATCAATCTATGAACATGCGCATAAAGCTTATCTGGATGATCAGGCCGGTATCCTGGCAGAAGAATTAAAAGAGGGAGAACCATGTCCGGTCTGCGGATCGACGGAGCATCCGCATCCGGCACTGCTGACGGAAGGCGCACCGTCCAAGGATGAGCTGGACGCATATAAGGAAGAAGCAGAGGCCTGTGAGAAAGCCGCTACGGCTGCCAGTGCCCATGCGGGGGAGATGCGAGCATCCCTGCAGACGCAGATGGAGCATATCCAAAGTGCGCAGGATGGAGACTTTTCTGATCTGACGAATGCCAGACAGACAGTCAGGGAAGAGAAAGACCGACTCGCACAGGCAATCAAAGATATCCAATTGCAGCTCGACGAGTTGGAACAAAAAGAAAAACGAAAAGAAAAACTGGAACGGCAGTTACCGGAGAAAGAAGACCAGTTAGAGCAGAAAAAGATAGAAATCCAAAAAACAGAAAACGAAAGCGCAGGAGCTTTGGCGAAGGCAGAAGCCTGTGCACGCAGCATTGCGGATTTGCAGAAAAAACTTCGCTTTCCATCCAAAGCAGAGGCGGAAGAAGAGATCCGAAATCTGAAAAAAGCGCAGGAAGATCTGGAAAATGAATTAGACCAGGCACAGAAGGCCTGCTCCGAGCGGGAAAAATCGATTGCGGCATTCACGACAGCGATTCAGGAAGCGGACTCCCTTTTGGCAAATCGGGACGAAATTGATGTCGAGGCAGAGGAGCAACGCCGGGATGATCTTTCAACGGAAAAGGCGGAATCCTCTGACCTGCAGCAGGAGATTGCAGTCCGGCTTTCCAGAAATCAGTCGATTGCCGAAAAACTGGCAGAAGGAAAGGAAGCTCTGGAAAAAGCGAAAGAAGCCTGGACGCTCGTCCGCTCGTTATCCGAAACCGCCAATGCAGGTATTTCAGGCCGTGAAAAAATCATGCTGGAGACCTATGTGCAGATGGCCTATTTTGACCGAATTGTCGAGCGCGCGAATCTCCGCCTGATGGTCATGACGGATGGCCAGTATGAACTGAAACGCCGGAGAGAGCCGGTGAATTATCAGAAACAGAGTGGACTGGAACTGGACGTCATCGACCATCACAATGGAAGCGAACGGCCGGTTACATCTTTGTCCGGCGGCGAATCGTTTCAGGCATCTCTTGCCCTGGCGCTAGGGTTATCTGATGAGATCCAGTCGCAGGCAGGCGGGATCCATTTGGATACGATGTTCGTGGATGAAGGATTCGGCACGCTCGATGAGGATACCCTTCAGAAAGCCCTGCGTGCACTTATGAGCCTGACCGAAAGCAACCGCCTGGTCGGGATCATCTCTCATGTGAACGAACTAAAGGAGAAAATCGACCGCCAGATCGTCGTGACCAAGGATCAGAGCGGCGCTGCCGGCGTGGAAATTGTGGTGTGAGCAGCAGTTCTCCCCTCCCAAATCGCTGTGTGAGCTCTCTGCCACCCCAAAATAAATAATTTGACAAGAAAAGTGGAGATATGTGACCGATATTAGTTGTTTTGAAGAGAAGATTGGTCACATATCTCCACTTATTATGCTTTTTTATAGGGTTAGCCATGGCATATGGTCACATATCTCTAAAAATCTTGCAGAAATATGAAAAATTCATCGCAACCCAATCAACCCTTGAGAGCCAGGCAAATTATGGTATACTCTTATTAAAGGATAATAATATAAATATGGAGGTTGGGAACATGATTACAGCAAGGGAAAACTATCGAAGAAGACTGGCAGGCGAAAACCCGGAGTGGATTCCGATAGCAGGCGTCCGTAATGCGGATTCGAAGGCCATCATGCCGCGTATGAACAAAGAGTTCATCGCAAGACATTTCGTATTTGACGGAGAGCCGCCATATCAGTATGGTGACAACATTTACCGAAGCGACTGGTTTGATCTGGACTGGGAATTCGTGCCGGCAGTCGGAGGATCTACGGTACATCCGGGAGCACCGAAGGTGCCGGACATCACGCATTGGGAAGATTACGTATCAGTTCCGACGATCGATATGTTTGACTTTGCGGACTGCTACGAAAAGAATAAAGATTATTTTGAGCCCGGCGTATTTTCAGAAACTGTGATCATGACCGGTTTCTGGGAGAGACTGATGTCGCTGATGGACGTGGAAAACGCAGCCATTGCGCTGATCGATGACGAACAGCAGGATGGCGTCCACCGTCTGTTTGACCAGTTGTCCGACTTTTATTGCCAGTATTTCACGGAGATGAAAAAGTATTTCGATCTGGATATGGTCCAGGTGCATGATGATTGGGGACACCAGCACAGCACCTTCTTCTCGCCGGATACCGCGCGGGAGATGATCGCGCCATACATCAAGAAAGTGGCAGACTGCGCGCATTCCCTTGGCATGTTCTTTGACCTGCATTCCTGCGGCAAGAACGAGACGCTGGTTCCGGTCTATATTGAGATGGGCGTGGACCTTTGGGCACCGCAGCTGATGAATGACATCTATGGACTGGCACAGAAATACAAAGGATCCGGATTATTCTTTGGTGTTCATGAGCATCCGGATCTTCCAGCCGGTATGCCGGAAAAAGATATCATCCAGGCTGCGCATGACTGGGTCGAGAAGTATATTGATTTGGATACCGTTGCCTTCTTCATGCCGAGGCCGGGAGAGGAAAACCTGGAGATATTTAAACAGGAAGTGAAGGAATATTCCGCAAAGGTATTCGCAAACAGATAAAGAGGTATTACATGAAGATCACAGAGAATCCGGATAAAGAAATCGTCCAAACCGTCCGGGAAGGTCTGGAACGGACCGGCGGGTACTGCCCGTGCCGGCTCGAGCGGACACCGGAAACGAAATGCATGTGCAAAGAGTTTCGTGACCAGATCGCAGATCCGGATTACGAAGGTTTCTGTCACTGCATGCTTTACTACAAGGAAAAATAGAGGCCGATGGAGAACGACATCAAAAATGTTCTGGAATGGCTGGATGCTACCGCGGAGCGATTCCCGGAGAAGACAGCCTTTGACGACGGAGAAAACAGCATCTGTTTCAGTGAGGTCAGAAGGAAGACGCAGCAAGTTGGCGCCGGCCTTCTGCACTTGCTTGTTAACGCGGATGAATCAGAAGCCGTTTCCAAGAGAAATGCGGCCACTCCGGTCGCCGTCCTTTCCGGCCGGAATATCGATACCCCGGTTGCGTTCCTGGGCGCCGTTGCGGCAGGCTGCTTTTACGCACCGCTGGATGCGACCGCGCCGATCCCGCGTTTGCAGACGATCCTTGCAAACCTGAAACCGGAGGTGCTCATCGTTTCGGAAGAATTTCAAGAGCTGTCAGGACAGCTGCTCCAGAATGGGCAGGCTGTCAGGACCGCACTTCTGGAAGACCTGATACAAACAGAAGTGACCGATGAGGATCTTGCAAAAATGCAGGAGATCCGGCAGCAGCAACAGCCGGCAGACCCGTTATATGTGATCCATACATCCGGATCCTCTGGCACGCCGAAGGGCGTCCTGACTGGTCACGCGTCGTTGATCAACTACATCAATGCCTATTCAAAAGTAATGGGAATTGATGAAAACGATGTGCTCGGCAATCAGTCCCCGTTGGATTATATCGCGGCCATCCGGGATATTTATGTACCACTGAAAACAGGCGCGCAAACCTGTATCCTGCCGAAAAAAGATTTCGTGTTTCCGGGAATATTGTTTGATGATCTGACGGCGAAAAAAGTCACATCTATCGGATGGAGCGTGAACGCGATGACGATCCCGACCAACATGGGAGCGTTTGAGAAAGGGTGCCCGGAATATTTGAACAAGGTCTGTTTCTCGGGTTCAGTCATGCCGTGTCGTGTGCTGAAGATCTGGCAGGAGCATCTGCCGGAGGCAAAGTTTGTGAATCAGTACGGGCCGACCGAAGCAACGGCCAGCTGCACGTATTACGAAGTGAAAGAAAAAGTCCGTGAGGAAGATGTGCTTCCGATCGGCATTCCATACGACAACTATGAAGTGTTCCTGCTGAACGAAGACGGAACGCTGACGAAGGACGGCGAGATCGGCGAGATCTGTGTGGGAGGTCCGGTCCTGGCGCTGGGATATCTCAATGCGCCGGAACTGACGGCAAAAAGTTTTGTGCCGGATCCGCGGGCAAGGGAAGGTATCGTCTATAAAACCGGCGATCTCGGCCGGATGGCCGAAGACGGCAACCTGGAATTCCACGGCCGGAAGGACCGCCAGATCAAACATCTGGGACATCGGGTGGAATTAGATGAGATCGAGGAAGCGGCAAAACGGATCAACGGCATCGCCGACTGCACTGCGCTATACAAAGTGGAGTCAGAGATGATCTATCTCTTCTATACTGGTACCGCGACAGTCAAAGAGATTGCGACCGTTCTGCGTGCGAATCTGCCGGGATTCATGGTGCCGCGCAAATTTATCCAACTGGAAGAGATGCCGCATCTGGCAAACGGCAAGACCGACATGCAGACATTGAAGCAAATGATGTAACATTAACGGCTGCAGGCAAACAGCGCCAATGCGCGAAAGGATACAACAAACATGAAAGAAGACTTGAGAGAAATCCTGATGGATATCCGCCCGGATGTGGACTTTGATAACGAAACAGAACTGATCGACGGCGGGATCCTGGAATCGATGGATATTGTTGCGATCGTCGGTGAGATCAAAGAAGCATTTGACGTCACCATCGGGATCGAGCAGCTGATCCCGGAAAACTTTAACAGTGAAGGAGCGATCCTCGCCCTGATCGAACGGCTTCAGGACGAGGACTGAAAACATTATGATTCAAACACCGGGTTACGTATTTGATATTGACGCGTTCCGCGGGCAGATCCGCCGGGTCAAAAAGGCCTGGGAGATCGGGCTTTGCTATTCAGTAAAGGCAAATCCGTTCCTTGTGGGGAAAACACCGGAGGAGATCGACTGGCTGGAAGTCTGTTCGCCGGGCGAACTGGAGATCTGCAAAGAAAAAGGTGTGGATCCGGAAAAGATCCTGTTTTCCGGTGTCAATAAAACTGCGCAGTCGGTGAAGGATGCATTTGACTATGGTGTCGGTATCTTTACAGCGGAAAGCATTCTTCATGCAGACCTGATCGAACAGGAAGCGAAGGCGCGCAATATAAAAGCCAGGACGCTGCTCCGGCTTTCGGCCGGAAGCCAGTTCGGCATGAGTGAAGAAGACCTGACAAAGATCCTGGTGGCGCAGAAAGAAGGAAGCGGCTATCCGAATCTGCAGATCGTCGGGATCCATTATTTCAGCGGCACGCAGAAGACGAAAGTTAAGGAGATCGCGAAAGAACTGGAGGCGCTGGATGCATTCCTTCAGACGTTAAAAGCACAGTTTGATTTCATCCCGGAACAGATCGAGTACGGCACCGGCCTTGGTGTGGAATACTTTATCAGTACGAAAGACGGCGCAGAAGATGGCACGCCGAATACGAAGGATGAAGCTTTGCTTGCAGAAGTGGCTCCGGTTTTAAAAGACTTCGCGGCAAAATATCCGCTGACCGTGGAAATGGGACGCTTTTTTGCGGCCGGCTGCGGCAGCTACCATACAGAAGTGGTGGATATCAAGACCACGCACGGGATCAACTATGTGATCTGTGACGGCGGCATCAACCATCTGAAATATCAGGGGCAGGTCATGGGCATGCATGTGCCGCAGATCTGCGTCCGGGGAAAAGAGACGGACGCGCCAAAAGAGACGGAAGCAACGAAGGCCTACTGCATCTGCGGAAGCCTTTGCACAACTGCTGATGTGCTGGTGCGGAAGGCAGAACTGCCGGAGCTTACGATCGGCGACATTCTGGTATTTGAAAAAACCGGCGCTTATTCCGTGACGGAAGGGCTGGCGCTGTTTTTGAGCCGGGAACTTGCGGCCGTCTATCTGAAAGAGGGGGACAACTACACCAACGTCCGCCCTGTGACACCGGTGCATGCGCTGAACAGCTGATAACATATGACATTTACTTCTTTTTCATTTCTCATATTTACAGTGGCGGCACTGGTAGTTTATTATGTGTGTCCGAAGAAATTCCGCTGGATCATTCTGCTTTTGGCCAGCGGGACTTTTTATTGTATCGTCTGCCTGAAATACGTTCCGTTTCTTTTGTTCACGATGCTCACCACTTTTTTGTGCGCGCTCTGGATCGAGCGTGTACAGGAAAGACGGAGCGAAGAACAGAAGAAAAACAAGGAACTCTGGTCGGCTGACGAAAAGAAACAATTCAAAGCAAAAACAAAGATCTGTAAGCGCTGGATCCTCGTGATCCCGCTTGTCCTGAACTTCGGAATCCTATTTGTGCTGAAGGGATATCTGCAGATGCTGATGCCAAAGGCCGGCATCACGTCCTTCCTGACCGGACTGGGGATCCTGCTTCCACTGGGCATCAGTTTCTATACATTCCAGTCCATGGGATACCTGATCGATGTTTACCGCGGCAAGACAAAAGCCGAGAAAAACTTCGCGAAACTGGCTTTATTCGTAAGTTTCTTTCCGCAGATCATCCAGGGGCCGATCGCGATCTACGACGACCTCGCACATCAACTATTTGAAGGGCACGATCTGACGTTTGAAAATATCAAGTTCGGCTTCCAGCTTGTGCTGTGGGGCCTCATCAAAAAGATGGTGATCGCCGATCGGGCGGCACCGCTCCTGAGCCAGATCCTGGCAAATAAAATGGAATACGGCGGGTTCGCCACATTGTGTGCAGTCCTGCTGTATGCGCTGCAGCTGTATGCGGATTTCTCCGGCGGCATCGATATCGCCCGCGGTGTGGCGCAGATGTTTGGCATCACGATGGCGGAGAACTTCCGGCGGCCGTACTTCTCCCGCTCGCTGGGCGAGTACTGGAGAAGATGGCACATCACGCTCGGTGCATGGCTGAAAAATTATCTGTTCTATCCGATCGCCATGAGCGACGGCTTTTTCAGACTTGGCAAAAAGACCAAGAAAGCATTTGGAAGCCATGTGGGCAAGGAACTGCCTGGCTGCATCGCCACTCTGATCACCTTCCTTGTGATCGGCATCTGGCATGGCGCCAACTGGAAATATGTGGGATTCGGTCTGTGGAATGGACTGATCCTGTTTGCATCCGGCCTGCTGAAACCAGTCTTCGTGAAGATCAACGAGAAGCTGCACATCAAAACGGAGTCCTTCGGATGGCGGCTTTGGCAGATGTTCCGCACCTTCCTGTTAGTTCTGGCGGGCTATGTGTTTGATATCGCGGATGGCCTGGGAGACGGACTTCGAATGCTAAAGAGCGCGACAGCAGGTGCGGTATCGGATCTCGCCGGCGGTGCGTTACGAAGTGCCGGAATGGTTCTGGATCAGATCCTTGCCGAAACGGGCATGAGCAAGCCGGATCTGCTTCTGATCCTGCTGGGCCTCATCGTCATGCTCCTTGTCAGTATCATCCAGGAGAAGACACAGAAGTCACTGCGCGTCTGCATCGACGAAAAGAAACAATGGCTGACATGGGTGCTCATGATCGCTGCCACGATGGCCATTATCATTCTGGGAATCTACGGACCTGGCATCAAAGCCGGGGAGTTTGTATACATGCAGTTTTAAAAGATGAAATTGAAATATTGGCTGAAAATCCTCATATTTGTTGTTGTGATCGCGGTCCTGACAGTTGGCGCGGCCATCTTCCTGCATGTGCCGGAAGCCCGCGACGTGACTGGCATGTACGGCTTCTATCTGGAAGAAGAGAACAGCCTGGACGTTGTATTGATCGGACCGAGCCCGGTCTATACCGGCTTTTATTCACCGCTTGCTTATGAGCAGGAGGAGTTCACCAGTTATGCGGTTTCCACCGGGGGCTTAAGCGGAGCCATGTATCCGTCCGCGGTCCGCGAGACGCTGCAGACACAGAATCCGCAGTTATTCGTGGTCGACCTGAGCGGCTTCTGCGATGAAGACCAGAAAGACAGCGCGGCAGTGAGACGGTGGATCGACAGCATCCGGAATGGAGAGAACCGGGAGAAGAGCATTGCGGATCTGGTATCGGAGGAAGATAAGGACAGTTACCGGACGGCCTTTATCAAGTATCACTCGAACTGGACACGCATCCGGGGCTGTTTCAAAACGCTGATCGATAAAGGAGACCAGAAAAAGCGGGGCTATTCCGTGACCAAGAATTTCTGCGCGTATACAGACACCAGCGATAACGCGGAGATCACGGAAGAGGTCTATGAGTTCAGCGAGGAAGGCTTTGCGTCCCTGGAACAGTTCCTTTCGTTCCTGAAAGAGGAAGAGATCGAGAACGTCCTGTTTGTCCGCTTTCCGCGAAGGAACACCATAACGGACGGCGAACGCTATACGGAAGGTGTGCAGATGATCCTGAAAGCGGGATACGATATCCTCGATTATTGTACGGATGCAGATGATACGAAGGGCGTATACACTTCTGATACATTCAACACATACAATAGACACAAAGAAACGGTAAACTTGAATCCAAATCAGGACTTTTATGACGCGGAACATGTGAATATATTCGGGGCAGAGAAACTGACGAAGGATCTGGCCGCATATATCAGCACATTGCTGCAGGTGAAACATTCCGATGCAAAGGCAGCAGAGACATGGGAAAATGCCGCGTCTTTCAACACGCAGGTCCTTATGCACGCAAAGCAGCTGACACAGGCGCACGCGCACAAGGGACTATATACGCAGAGAGACTTTCTGAAGCAGCCCTGATTTTTGACAGAGATGCTTCTTAGTGGTAAAATTTATAAGTTTGAATGACCATTTTCGTTCAATATTTTTGGAGCTGTTATGCATAGAAAAACGAGCAATTCGTTTATCAAACATCTGGATTTCCTGATCATAGACATGGTCCTGCTGGCGGGTGCCTACGTACTGGCATTCCTGATCCGGCATAACTGGACGATCCCGAAGTATTTGTTCAATTACTTCATTCAGTTCGGGATCGTTCTTCTGATCGTTTACCTTCTGATCGCGATCATCAGCTCCGCTTATAAAGACATCCTGCACCGGAACAAATGGCGGGAACTTATCCAGGTCATCCTGCAGGTGGTGGTAACACTGGTGATCCTTCTTCTGTATCTGTATCTCACGAAGCAGTCGCAGATCCTGTCCCGGTGGGTCTACCTCCTGACCGCGCTTCTGGCAATCGTACTGATCTGGCCAATCCGCGTCTTATGGAAACATTGGATCCGGATGCGCCTTCTGAAAAACAACATCAGCGGCAGGGAGCAGATGCTCCTGATCCTGGATGCGGAAAGCCTGGAGGCAAGCACCGAGGAGATCTTTAATAAAAAGTATCAGACCTATGACTTCTGCGGGATCGTGACTGACGATCCATCCAGAGTCGGGGAGAGCATCGACAATATCCCAATCGTTGCAGATATCAACGGATTGGAAGATTATGTACTGTCAAATATCGTGGATGCAGTGCTCATCAGTGTTCAAAACAGTCTGGAGCAGAGCCTTCTGATTCAGTATTTCCTGGAGATGGGAGTGGTCGTAAATATTGCCATCATGTCCAGCGACTCTGCGCTGCCGAATGCAAGGATCGAAGAGATCGGCGACATGTTTGTCATTACCACCAGCAACAGTACGGCAGCAGCATGGCAGCTGGTCGTTAAGCGTCTTGCGGATATCGTCGGCGGGCTGATCGGTTGTCTGATCACCGGCATTGCATTTCTGTTTGTGGCGCCGCAGATCAAGAAAGCGGACCCGGGCCCGGTCTTTTTCCATCAGACCCGGATCGGCAAGAACGGCAGACGGTTTGAACTGTATAAATTCCGTTCCATGTATATGGATGCAGAGGAACGCAAAGCAGAACTGATGCACCTGAACGAGATGGAAGGACCGATGTTTAAGATCAAGGATGATCCAAGGATCCTGCCGAAGATCGGAACCAGGATCCGAAACTGGAGCATTGACGAGCTGCCGCAATTCTGGAACATCCTGAAAGGCGATATGAGCCTGGTCGGAACAAGACCTCCGACCGTGGAAGAATTTGCGTGCTATGAGCCGCATCATAGAGCAAGGCTGTCCTTCCGGCCGGGACTGACCGGACTGTGGCAGGTGAGCGGCCGTAACCGGATCGACGAATTTGAAGAGATCGTCCGTCTGGATACGGAATACATCAAAAACTGGTCAATCAAAGAAGACATTTTCATTATCTTAAAGACCTTTGTCGTTGTATTGAAACGAAAAGGGTCCATGTGATCTTGGGAGAGGATTATGAACTATTCACAGGCAGAAAAAGAAAGAGTGATCCGGGTATATGATCTGTTTTTAGCGCTTTGTCAAAGATGGCGCTCGCTGATCATTTGCTTAATTATTGGTGCTGTTGTATTCGCCGCACTCGGCTGGTGGAAATCCGGCAAGGATAACCTGACGGAGGAAAGTGCAGCGAAGATCGCTTCTGATTTTGGTAGCGGCAGAAAAGAGATCGTGGAAGGCTACGCCGGTGAGTATGTGGAATCCATCCGGCAGATCACGAAGCAGAATGCGTATAACAAAAGTGCCGCTTTGATGCAGTTGGATCCGCTTCATCTTGCAGCGCAGGAAGTGAAATACTATATCAGCACAGACAGCAGCGAAGCGGAGAATGGCATCAGCGCAGCCGCATTGGCGCACGCCTATGTTTCGGAACTGCAGAAAGATTATCTGGGCGAGAAACTGAATTCTGTGGTCATGGAGGAAACAGGGATCGTCCAGAAAGAGTATTATGAATCGCCGGCATTGATCCAGATCGATGAAAAAGATATCGCATCCGGTATCCTGACTTTCCGGATCTATGCGCAGGAGGAAGTGCCGGAACAGGATGCGCAGACCCTGAAAGAAAAAATGAAAGCGGCTGAAAAAAGCGTGCAGCAGAATGCAGGCGCGCATCAGCTTACCCTAATCGGAGAAAGCAGCTTTGTTACGGCAGACATGGACATCATGCTGATCCAGACTGCAAACGTGAAACGGATCTCCGAACTGACGGAACAGATCGAGAACATTGAAAAAGGAATCACCGATAAGGATGAAGAAAAATACCTGAAATATCTGGTCGGGAAGGAAATGAATCCGGAAAAAGCAGCCAAAGGCGGAGAGCGGCACATCAGCCTGAAATTCATCATTGTCGGCGCTTTTCTTGGCGTGATCCTTGCGGCGCTCGCGATCATCATCAAATATATCGTTTCCGGGTCCGTCAAGACCGGCAGGGAATTCGAGGAAGATCTCGGACTCCAGCAGCTTGGCTGGTTTGACGGGAAAAAGAAGTTCTACCAAAAGAGAAAAACCGGGCTGGATAAATGGCTGAGAAGCCTTCGGAACAGAAAAGCAGATAAAGTCGCTTATGACGATATGGTCGATCTGGTTGCGACGAAGATCCGAATCGAGGCAGAAAAAAGAGATCTGCACCAGATCTGCATGATCGTGGACGGCAGTGTGGATGGCAATACTGATTTTATGGATGCCGTCCTGCAGAAGGCCGGTCCGGAATCCGGCATCTCTGTGATCCGGAACATTCTGGAGCAGTCCGGCGATCTGGCAGGGTTGTCTGATATGGACGGAGCAATTCTGATCGGGCAGACAGAACGGACCCGGTTTGAAGATGTCCGGAGCATCTGTGCGCTTTGCGCGAATTATCATGTCGATGTGATCGGAAGCATTGTCCTGGATTAAGCATGCAAATCGTGAATCGAATCGATAAAAAGATCCTTGGAGACAGGCTGTTTCTTGCAGCCTGGATAGTCTTCCTGCTTGGAAGGCTGTTAAGTCTGACGGAATGGTGCGCGCTTTCCGCATCGAATGTATTCCCGACGATCCTGCAATGCATGGATTATCTTGGCGCTGCTCTCGCACTTCTGGTGATCATCCTCAATTTCATCCGCAGAGTTTATTCCTGGAAAGTCATTCTGGTCTATGGCCTCTTTGCGGTCGTGGTCGCATTAAGCGCATGGTTTTCGGAGAGCCGGACATTCATTCCGGTCTTTCTGATCTTTGGAGCAGCTTATAAACAGAGCAGCCGGCGGATCATTCTGACGTCCGCCATCCTAACGGCAGCAGTTCTGTTTGTCGTTGTAGTCTGCAGTCAGATCGGTCTGACCGAAAATATGATCTGGTACCGGATGCAGGGAGAACGCCAGGTCCTCCGGGAGAGCCTGGGATTTGTTTATGCGAGCACCGGAGCCTCCATCTATCTCGGATTCCTGTTTCAGTATGTGTTTCTCCGGAAAGAGCGGGCACGCGTCTGGGAGTTTGCGATTCTGGAACTGGTCAACGTCTTTTTCTTCCTGAAGACTGATTCCCGGATGCCATTTTACTTTGGAACAGCAATCCTTATTTTCTTCCTGATTGAGACGCTTTTTAAAAACCATTGGCGCATTACCAGTCATCTGAAGGGATTACTGGTCGCACTTCCCTGGGTCTTCTGTATCCTCGCGGTACTCGGCGGCCTTTTGTATGATCCTGCCTCCGGATCCTGGCAGAAGATCGATGCATTCCTTTCCGGCAGGTTAGCTCTCGGGAGTAATGCCATTTCCACATATGGGATCAAACCATTCGGACAGTCCGTCACATGGATCGGTTATGGGTCGGGAAATCTGGACGGCGCATATAACTATGTTGACTGCGCCTATCTGCAGCATCTGATCCAGTTCGGCATTCTGTTCCTGCTGGCAGTGATGGTACTTTATACCATTGCCATCCTCCGCAGCAACAAACGGAAGGATTTCTGGCTGGCATGCATTCTGGGCATGATCGGTTTATACAGCATCACAGAACCGAATCTGATCAACCTGAGCGTGATCCCGCTTCCGATCCTGGCAGCGGCCATGATCGGAGAGCGCGCTGTCGTTTATGAAAAAGGCTGGCTGAAGAGTGTTTACGAGATGCAGCCGGATGTGCAGATGCAGACTGCGGAGCGTGCAGAAAAACAGGCTGGTCCGGTATCCGTGAAAAAGAATTTCGTCATGAACGCGATCCTGACAGTTTCACGGTTCGTGTTCCCGCTGATCTCATTCCCGTATATTTCCCGTGTCCTTCTTTCGGCCGGAACGGGACGGGTCTCGTTTGCAAATTCTGTTATTGAATATTTCCTGATGTTTTCCGCACTGGGTATCCCGACCTATGGCGTGCGTGCCTGTGCAAGGGTGCGGGACGATAAGGAAAAACTGAGCAAGACCGCGCAGGAACTCCTGATTCTAAACATCATCATGTGCGCGATTTCGTATGTGTTCCTGGCGATTGCGATCATCGTGATCCCGAAACTCCGCAATGAAAAAACACTGCTGATCATCATCAGTTCGACGCTTCTGTTCAGCGCGATCGGCATGGAGTGGCTGTACAAGGCGCTGGAAAAATATACGTACATTACGATCCGGTCGATCATATTCAATGCGATTGGCGTGATCTGTATGTTCCTTCTGGTCCATGAACAAAGCGACTATATCATTTACGGCGCCATCGGTGTCGGGGCAACTTCTCTGGGATATATCCTGAATATCATTCATGCGAGAAAATATATCATCTTAAAACCGCTTGGCAGTTATGACCTGAAGCAGCATCTCAAGCCGGTCATGATCTTTTTCTCCATGGCCTGCGCCGTGACGATCTATACCAATCTGGACAACGTCATGCTGGGATTCATGAAGACCGATACGGACGTCGGATACTACCATGCTGCCGTCCGAATCAAGACGATCCTGGTGGCCATTGTCACATCGCTTGGAACCGTTTTGCTGCCGCGTGTTTCGTATTATGTGCAGAACGGACAGATGGAGGAATTCAAGCGGATCACGAAGAAAGCGATCAATTTCGTGTTTGTCTTCTCGATACCGGTACTGATCTATTTTATGATCTTCGCGAAGAACGGCGTGCTGCTGCTTTCCGGTTCGGACTTCATGGGCGCCATCCTGCCGATGCAGATCCTGATGCCGACCCTGTTGTTCATTGGTCTGACGGGACTATTGGGAATCCAGATCCTGGTTCCGCTTGGCAAGGAAAGATATGTCTTATATTCGGAGATCGCAGGAGCGGTCGTGGACCTGATCCTGAATGCCTTTTTGATTCCGAAACTGGGAGCGACGGGAGCTGCGATCGGAACTCTGGTTGCAGAGGGCGTCGTGCTGGCTGTACAGATCATTGCGCTGCGCAAGGATGATATCGGAGACGCGTTCCGTCCGGTGCAGTACTGGAAGATCGTGATCGCTGTCGTGGCAGGCTGTGCTGCATGCTTCTGGGTACTTCTGCTGGATCTGGGCAACTTCGTCACGCTGCTGATATCCGCGGTCTTGTTCTTTGCAGTTTATGCTGTTATTCTAATATTGTTACGGGAGCCGATGGCACGGGAGATCCTGGATATCCTGATGTCGCACCTGAAAGGCGGGGAAACGGGAGACGCAAATGAATCCTGACTTACATAAATCATTAAGTGATAAAAGATGGAAAATGCGGGAAGCCAAGCGGCTGAAATGCCATTACCAGTTCAAAAACCGCTCTCACGGTTCTGACAAAATGGTCATGATGTTGGCTGGGTATAAGGACTACCTGTATCCGGGCGTTTTCGGCAGATTCCGGAAATATCTGATGCCGGGGATGGACGTCTGTATCATCACGTCCGGCAAGTTTGTGTCTGAGATCGATCAGATGTGCGAGGAGAATGACTGGTCCTATCTTTCCACAAAAGAAAACCACGTTTCCCTGGTGCAGAATGTCGCGTTGTCCCTGCATCCAAATGCAAAGCTGGTCTTCAAACTGGATGAGGATATCTTTCTCTGTGAAGGTTTTTTCGAAAACATGTTGCGGGCATATGAACATGCGAAAGAAGGGCAGTATCAGGCAGGCGTCATCGCGCCGCTGATCCCGGTCAATGGCTATGGTCATGTGCGCATACTGGAAAAGCTGGGATTAACGGAAAAATATGCTGAAATGTTTGGCGAAAAGCCGGTCTATGCAGCTGGTCCGGAACATATCATCGAGAACGATCCGAAGGTAGCGAAGTTCTTCTGGGGCGAAGGCGGATTCATCCCTTCGATTGATGAATTGAATCGGATGTTTTCCGCAGAACCATTGGAAGAGCGGCCGTGTCCGGTGCGCTTCAGCATTGGCGCGATCTTATTTGAACGTTCCCTGTGGGAAGACATGCATTATTTCGAAGTGAACATGCGCTATCCGGTCGGCATGGATGAAGAAAGCATCTGCGCGTATTGCGTCAATGCGTCCAGGCCTGTCCTGGTCAGTGAAAATGTGCTGGTGGGGCATTTCTCGTTCGGACCGCAGAATGCGGCCATGAAAGAATACTTTGAAGAAAACCGGACTATTTTTTCGGATCCGGAGATGTGACATATTCCACCGGCGGGTGGAAGAAAAGACCTTTGAAGAAGCTGCTCACGATGACGTGGCTTCTTTTTAATTTGTGGTCTTTCGCGCCGAACCATACGCGGAACCAGCTCTTGCAGAGGTTGAACAGATATCCGCAGAAATGCCTGAAACTGTAATGGCGGTATGCGTAGCAGCCGTTCCGGACCGCATAGCGGTAGCGGTCGATCCGATCCGCATCATCCATGACGATGTCACTGCCGGCATTGTTTTTCGTTTTATGAATGATCCCGCTCGTCGGCACGATATAGGCCGGCATCTGATTACGGATCGTGACACGCACCGTGTATTCCACGTCGTCACTCCAGATGAAGAATTCTTTGATCGGAAGTCCGACTTTTCGGATCGTTTCTGCCGGGATCAGAAGGGAAACAAAGGTGGCAGTCTCGATCGGGATCAGCTGGTCATCAGAAAGTGCCTGTTTCACATCCTCCAGCAGCAGATAATGCGATCTTGTCCGCTGGCGGTTCATTTCGCAGAGTGCGCCGTCTGTCCAGTAGACCACGCTGGCAAGGAAGCCATATGGCGGTTCTTGCTGCGGATCCCGTGCTGTCAGCTTTGCGCCGGCCTTCTGCAGTTCCTCCAATGCATCCGGGTTCGCGATCGCGTCATCGTCCATGATCCAGACATACTCATATCCCAGTTCCACGCCGCGCCGCATGCCAAAGTTGAACCCGCCGGCACCACCCAGATTCGCCCCGGTATTCTCATAAAAAACCGTTGGATGTGATCTGCGGAATTCGTCCGCCCAGAGAGGCGTTTCGTCGGTGCTTGCGTTGTCCACGATCAGAATATCGCAGGGAACCGTCTGCTGAAGAAGCGCTTCCAAGCCTTCTTTCAGCAGTTCCAGCCGGTTATAGGTTACGACAACTGCAAGTGTGGAATTCAATGGATACCTCAATCCGCATTTTGATATTTTATCTGCTGAAAGTATAGCGTATTTATGCGGCGCTGTCCATTTTCCGGGCGGTATCCTGTTTTTGACACCAGCGACGCGGGTGTGATAGAATTCTCAGGATATGAACAGCACAGAACCAAAAGTATCGGTCATTATCCCGGCATACAACGCCGTCGGTTTTATCCGGCAGGCGGTCTGTTCCGTGACCGATCAGACGTATCCGGAAATGATCGAGATTCTCGTGGTGGATGACTGTTCACAGGATGAGACGCAGCAGGTTGTCAGCGACCTGATGCAGGAGTCTGGAAAAGAAAACCGCAGCCTGCGTTATTTCCGAAATGACAATAATGAAGGCGTTGCCGCAACCCGTAACAAAGGCGTAAAAGAAGCGCGGGGAGAATACGTTGCTTTTCTGGATTGCGACGACTGGTGGGCTCCGGAAAAACTGGAAAAACAGATGGCCGTTTTCGAAGAGGATGGAGAAGATGTCCGTCTTTGCTTTACCGGGCGGGAACTGGTGGATGCGGACGGAAACAGTCTGCAGAAAACCATACCGGTCCCGGCACGCGTCACCTTCCGGGAAATGCTGAAAACCAATTATGTAACCTGCTCATCGGCTGTTCTGAAACGCGAGATGGCGCTTGCGCATCCGATGGAGCATGACGAATACTGTGAGGATTACATCTGCTGGATGCAGATCTTAAAAGAGGGCGGTGCGGCGGCCGGCATCAATGAGCCGCTCGTGAAATACCGCATGGTTAAGGGAAGCAAATCGAATAATAAACGGAAGGCTGCCTCGGACCATTACCACAGCCTCAGGATACTGGGGATCGGCGCGGTGCGCGCGCTATTTTGCATGATCAGTTACGCCTATAATGGGGTCAGAAAATATACGTGACCGGAGGAGTCTTGAAACAGCTTACCATTGCCGTACCGGCATATAATTCCGAAAAATTTCTGCATGTTTGTCTGGATTCCATGGCAGGCCTGGATGACCGTCTGGAGATCATCGTGATCAACGATGGTTCTCAGGATGGTACCCTGCAGGTGGCAAATGCCTATGCGGAGAAATACCCGGATCAGGTCCGCGTGATCGACAAAGAGAACGGCGGCCACGGGTCGGGCATCAATGCAGGCCTGGAGATCGCCACGGGACGGTTCTATAAAGTGGTGGACTCGGACGACTGGATCGAAAGCGAAAACCTGAAAAAGGTGCTGGACGCGCTGGGAAGAAGCAGTGCGGATGCAGTGGTCATGGGGTATAAGTCCATCAATATCGGAAGCGGGAACGTGATCGAGTATCCGGTCCTGATCCCGGAAGACATCGCTTCCGAAGATACAGCCCTTTATGGTGCGGAAGTCTCCATGGAAGAGTTTTCCCTGCTTTTTGATCAGATGGCAACCTCCTATTCTTTCCACGGGCTCTGCTACCGTACCGACTTCCTCAGGCGGATGGATTTCCGTATGTCGGAAAAAGTGTTCTTTGAAGATCAGGAATACGCGATCCTGCCGTTCCTTCGGGTAGATCAGGTCCTGCTTCTGCCATACTTCTTTTACGATTATCAGATCGGTAGCGCCGGGCAGAGCGTGGACTTTACCAATCAGGCGCGTCGGGCAAACGACCTGAAACAGGTCTATACCCGGATGATGGACTATTATCATTTCAACAAACCGACCGAGGATTTCCGCAAGCGATTCTTCATCAAGCGCCTTGCGATCTCGCTTGTCAGCTACTAAGCAGTGGTACTGGTGAAATCCGATGATAAAAAGATGGGCCGCAAAGACGCGGAAGGTCTGCGCACCTATGTCATGCAGCTGGAGCCGATGATCCAGCAGTACGCGGAAAAAAGATACCGGGTCATGAAACTGGCAAGCCATGTTTCCTTTGCCGGTACCCTGTATTACAAACTGTTCGATTCGAAAAACTACACGAAATTCAAAAAGACGTGGAATAAATAATTCTCAGCCTTCTTCGGAAACCTCTTCCTCCGGGGTGGTTTCTTCAGTGGTCACTTCCTCCGTTGTTTCCCCTTCCGATGAAGTTTCTTCTTCTATAGAAGTCACTTCCTCCGATGATGTTTCCTCTTCGGATGAAGTCTCGTCTTCGGACGTCGTCTTATCCTCTTCAGACGTGGTCTTTTCTTCCTTCTGAGGATTGTCACCCCTTCCTTCCAGATCAAGATAATTGCTCCAGTCCACCGGGTCCGGATCCGTAAAGTAGCTGTAATCGGAATTCTCATCCATTTGTTTCGCTGTAATCGGAAGACCGGCATTGAAATCGCGAATCAGTTTCCGGATATTCATGACCGATTCTTTATACGGCATCACGACTGAAAGGACCTGCGGTGCGAAAGAATAGCATTCCTGTCCCATGATCTCGCCCTCCGCCTGCACAGACGTGACCTGCCAGCTCGGTGATTTACTGAGCTGATACTGCACGATCTCCATCATCCGGTTCTTCGGCATATTGGTCGTACAGTTTTTTTCAACGGCTGTAAGAAGTTGATTATAGGTGGACAGGGAATTGATATCAGTCAATTTCCGGATCATGCTGCTGATGACCATCTGCTGATGGCGGCCTCTTCCGAAATCGCCGTCTTCCAATGCTTTCCGCTCCCGGACAAAGTGTAAAGCGTGCAGGCCGTCCAGCTCCAGTTCTCCCTCTGAGTAATAGAACCCGTCCCAGGATCCAAAAGAGTATTCATTGTAAACGGTGACTCCGCCGATAGCGTCAACGATCTCGATGAAGGAAGTGAAATTCAGCCAGACATAATAGTTGATATCGATCTCATAAAGCGCTTCCAGAGCGGCTAGCTGTGCCTCCATGCCGTAGAAGCCGGCATGGGTCAGTTTGTCCCGCTGTCCTTCACTGACGCCAGGGAGCTCAATGAAAAAATCCCGTGGCGTAGTGATTAACAGGACCTGCTGAGTATTTGGATTCACACAGACTAGAATATTTACATCTGATGTTCCGTTTTCCGACAGTTCACCATATGCATCGTTTCCGCTGATCAGGACAATAAACGTATCTTCAGCCACTTCTGTGTCTTTGCTTTCAACCTGTTTCTGATTGTCACTGACGTTATCCAGGAAGCTGTTGATACGGATCAGGGCGGCATCCCCGGTAAGGAGTGCCAGGCAGAGCAGGATGGAAAGGATCTTGCCGGCCAGCTGCACGCTGCGGTCGTGCTGAATGATAAAAGCCAGCAGTCCGAATACAATCAGCAGGAGAATCAGGACCAGCAAAACAGACGGGCTTAAGAGCCCAAGGGCAGCCGTTGTGATGATGGCGATCAGTGAAAGGATCCATTGGATCACGACAATGATCATCCCGGCTTTTTTCCAGGCCGGCCAGCTGCGGAAAGTATCTTGTATTTGATTGAAAAAAGTTCTTTTTTGGCGCATGATTCTTACTTATTTTTTGCCTGCGTATTATATCATAAGTACGGAGAAAATGCATTGACATTGCCTCCCGCACTCATTATCATACCTGTTATGATGGCTGAAACTGCGAATATAACACAAGAGAATAAAACAAAGAAAAAGAAATCTCCGCGGTTTCTTATTATCAGTATCATCATTAGTATTATTATCATCTTTCTGGCTGTTGTGATCGTGGTTGGACTGTACGAAATGAATTCGTTCAAATCCTGCGCGAAAGACATGAAGAATAACCTGAAAGGTGTCGTGTACGCGATCAAAGATGATGATTTTAACAGTGCGGAACGTGCAATGGATGAAGTAAATGCGGACCGCATCTCGCTCAAAACCAGGATCGACGATCCGTTCTGGACGATGGTCGGGAAATTCCCATTTATGAAAGATGATATCCAGGCAGTAAAAGAACTCCTGGGCATTCTGGATATCGCCTGCGAGGACGTGATCCAACCGTTTATCCTGGAGGCAAAATCGCATCCGCTCTCCGACCTGAAGGCGGAAAACGGTTTTAATGTTTCCCTGATCAATTCCTATTTGGATTTTGCGGAGGATATCCTTCCGACGGTGGATGATATGGCCGCGAAAATGAACGCCATCAATTTCGGACCGATCTCAAAAGAAGCAGTCGGTGATTATACCGAAAAGATCACCTCACTGGTCGAGACTTATGAGCATTTCAAGGATTATATCCCGCTGGTCCGGGCATTCTGCGGAAATGGCAAGGACCGGTTCTATCTGATGCTGGCACAGAATTCCGCGGAGATCCGGGCATCGGGTGGGTTCCCAGGATCTGTCGGTACGGTAAGAATTCAGGATGGTGTATTGGAAATCGGTGATTTCATGAGCGTATACGACATCATTCCGATGGGACAGGCCTTTGACTCCGGGATCACGGATCAGGAGATCCAGCTGTTCGGCTATATGTATGCGGGAGAGGCACATGACTCCAATTTCAATCCGCATTTTGCCCGGGTCGCTGAGATCACGGCCGCATCTTATGAAGAAGGATATGGCGAGACCGTGGACGGCGTCATTTCTCTGACACCGGCAGTCATTCAGGATATCCTGAAATTCCTGGATGAGAGCATTACATTGGAAGATGGCTCGGTGCTGGACGGAGAGAATGCGACCAAGGTCATCCAGAGAGACCTGTATATT
>JAFZKG010000006.1 GCA_017553695.1 Lachnospiraceae bacterium | reverse complement strand
TGCTTGCTGATGTATAAGCGATACATATCGTCAATAAACATTATATGAGGAACAGCAGATTTTACAAGGGTTTTTCAGAATCACACATAGAAAACCTGAGAAATAACAGTACATTCTCAGAGCAACTTCCACGTTACTGTTCACGGGTAGGTGCAGGAGATAAAAAAGATATGCCCGGATAAACGAAGCATATCATACAATTCCAAAGGGTCGTGCAAGCAACGCCGTTCAGGATGGCGCAAACCTCGATGAGATCTCTTTGTACAGATTCAGGCCTTTGAGTCTGGTGTTCTCAATGATCGTCAGGGAATCGCAGCAGTACTCATCGCCGTGATCACCCCGGAAGCTCATCACCTGATGGGCTTTTCTTTTTATCTTTCTGGCGTATCTTTCCGCAAGGTTGTTCGTTGGCGGAACACTCGGATCCCTGAGGAAAAGGATATATTCTTCCGGCGATTCCTTCATCCGCTTACAGGTGTTGTATCCCTCTTTGTTGTATTTCGTGGGCGGATCATATTCGTATTCTCGCATTCCGGACTCAACGATTTCCAGGAACTGTGCGATCAGCTTCTTTGATTTTCTTTGCCAGGAAGCTTCATCCTGTTCCTTGTATGTATGCCAGTGTGCGATCGCGCATCTGATCCATTTGTGCAGCTTTCGATTCCAACTTCTGTCCGGTTCATTCTCCATGCTGCCAATGATATACCGCCGGATATGGGACTGGCATTCCTGACGGCGGCTCCCGTGTTTTATGATAGCGGGTTCATGATCGCTGACCAGCGTCCCGTTAAAGACTTCCAGCGGTGTATCCTTTACGCCTTCATTGCCTTTTTTCTCTCTTGCCTGATAGAGCACGGAATCCTTTGTCGCCGTGATCATCACCGCCGTCTGCTTTCCCTGCTTCCTTGCGAAAGTGAAATCAGCATGCAGCAGATCCGCCGCAACATGTTTCGTGAACAGTTCGTTCCGTTCTGATTCCGTCTTCCGAGAAAACTCCCCGGCGAGATTGCAGATCATCCCGCTGGAGATCCGGAGCTTCCCGTCCGATATCTCTGCCAGAAAGTCACGTACCTTTTCAATGGCTACATTGCATGACTGGTTCAGCAGGAACGCGAATGCCTTGACTGATCCGTCATAATTGACTTCATCCGTATAACCTGCAGGAAACGGCGCATGTGTCTTCTTCCGCGTTTTACGGTCTACCAGTTCCGGGGCCGTGTATTCGATCACATACGGGATCACCCGCAGATATACCATCTGCTTCCTGATGATCCTGCCTGTAGGACGGTAACGCTCCCTGTCCAGATACTCTTCCGGAATCTCTACCTCGTGACTCTCGTCCGCCGGCAGCTCCCTCCTGGAATGATGCGCATGTCCCGGCTGCCCGCCTGCCTTCTTCCCGCTCGGTTCCCGGCTGTTATGGATCGTACTGTGATTCGGATCCATGGACGACGGGATGGACGAGTTCGTGTAATCCTTCCTGATACGCTTTGTCAGCGCGTCATTCCTCTCCTGCAGTTCCTCGATCTGTGACCTGAGCTGATAGCTTTCCTCACGCTTTTCCTGCGCAGCCTTCTTCGCTTCATCCCGCTGCCGGCGCGCTTCCTCCAGTTCCGCCCGCATGTGCTCCATCTCTTTCCGCATGCGGGCCTTTTCTTTCTCACACTCCGCACGGACATCTTCCGCCACCTGCATCCACACATGCACGATCCGTGCGTTCTCTGCCTTTGCCTTCGTCACCGCCGATCGTAATCCCTTTATGATGCGGTCCTGGTACGCCAGCTCCTCCCGGTGCCGCTCCTGCATCTGTGTGTAGATCTCGCCGGACTCAAATAAGGCGACCCTGTCCCGGTAATGCTTGATCCAGAACAGGGAATCCGCTTCGTTCCATGCCCGGCTGCCCATTCTGCTTACTCCCTGACCTTCGCCAGTTTCGCGATCTCTTTCAGCCTTCCCGCCTGCTCAGCCAGCGCAGCATTCGCCTTGCTCAGCTCTGCTTCCAGCAAAGAGATCTTCTTCTCCTGCTCCGCTGCCGCTGTGCGCAGCCTGATGATCTCAGCAGCGTCCTCTTCCGTAATGGGCGCAGTCTCTTTCCTGCACGGAATGATCTCTCCCGTCTCAGGATCCACCTTCCCGATATACCTCCGCTTTGAACGCGGCTGCTTCTTCTCCTTGTCCCAATACGACGTGCTTTCATACGCATATTTGATGCCGGTCTTTTTGTCGACCTGATAAACGATGCTGGGCATTTCAGCACCCCCCTTTCATGATGTATATATTATACACTATCTACGCAAAAATGTCAACACGAAAATAGTTACAACATTATTAACTATGTACAAACAAAAAGAAACAGATGCCTCGTTCACAGAAGCACCTGCTCCGTTTGATTCAATTATTCTCCCTGCCCACCCCGTGAACAGTAACAATTCCCTGTTTCAAAGGCAGACAAGCACAAAACTGACATTGCATGATGTGCTCTATGGTGCTATAATCGAACACAGGAGATAATCTACCCGGTTTTTTCGTAT
>JAFZKG010000029.1 GCA_017553695.1 Lachnospiraceae bacterium | reverse complement strand
TTTACCAACATCTTTTTTAACTGGATGTTTATCTTCGGAAAACTCGGAGCACCACGTATGGAGATTGCCGGTGCAGCCTTGGGCACTACGATCGCCCGGACATTCGAATTTCTGATCATCGCGGGGTATTTCTTTTTTATCGATAAACGGATCGGATACCGGATCAAAGATTTCTTTATGCGCGTCAAGGGGTTGGTAAAGGAGTATATCAAGGTCAGTTTCCCGGTCCTTGTCAGCGATACTCTTCTGACATTTGGTAATAATGCGATAGCCATTGTAATGGGACATATTGGAAGCACATTCGTTGCGGCCAACTCCGTTTCCACGGTCGTCGTTCAGCTGGTCACCATTTTCGGTCAGGCCGTGGCAAACTCAAGCGGAATCATTACGGGACAGACGCTCGGCCGTGGCGACGTGGAAAAAGCAAAATTTGACGCTTATACCTTTGTGATCATCGGTATTATCATAGGGCTTTTTGCAGGCACTATCACATTTGCGATCCGGGGGCCGGTCATCAACTATTACAATATTTCTGCGGAAGCAAAAGCAATCGCAAATCAGATGCTGATCGCGATTTCAATCCTGACCGTTTTCCAGATCATGAATTCGATCCTGACCAAGGGCGTGCTGCGTTCCGGTGGAGATACCAGATTTCTTATGGTCGGGGACATTCTGTTTCTCTGGGTCCTTTCCATTCCTCTTGGAGCTCTTTCCGGGCTTGTCTGGCACTGGCCTGCATTCTGGGTCTTCTTTATGTTGAAGATTGACCAGATCGTGAAATGCATCTGGTGCCTCTTCCGTTTGAAAAGCGGAAAGTGGGTCAAATATATCCGCCAGTCAGATGACGTGGCCGCGAAACAAAAATCCTGGAATGAATGAAAAAGGAGCACCTTCCGGTGTTCTTTCTTGTTCACGGAGAACGTGATACACTGTAATCAGAAATCAAAAACAAGGAGGAAAAACACATGTCAGATATCGTTCGTGCGCTGGATCCGAGAGGGCTGTTCAATGATGTGCAAAGAGCCCCTCTTTCTCCAAGACCGGAAACACTTGAGGGAAAAACAGTCTACATCATCAACTCCTGGCCGGGGGAGACTCATGGCTTTACAAACGTGGAAAAAGCGTTGGATGCGTATCTTCGCGAGAAGTACGCTGGGATCCGGCTTGAATACCGCACGCGGCTGATGTATTCCTCCGATGATCCCCCTCTCTGGGCAGAAATGAAGCAAAACGCAGACTGCTTCATCTATTTTGCCGCTCCATCCTGTTCCACCACTGCCTGCGCGGTCACATGGCCGGCAAGGAGTATCGAACGGGCAGGAATCCCGGGACTTACCGTGATCTACCGTTATCTGGAGGAAGATGCTCTGATGTCGCAGGAGCGGGAGGGAATGCGGATCCGTCTGGCTGAAACGGAGTTTCCATGTACGAACATCAGCGATGCAGATCTTTCGGATCTGCTGCACGACATCGAAGATGCTCTGCTCCGTCCGCTGAGTGAAGCGGAACAAGAAGGCGGTATATATACACCGGAGCAGCCGCCAAGATTTTGTGCAGAAGGAACAGAAGACGAACTGCAGGAATTCTTCCAGGAGAATGGCATGACGGACGGTCTTCCTATCATTATTCCAACAGAAGAGCGCGTCGCGGAAATGCTGAAAGGCACCTCTCATGCGCCGGATGAGATCGTCATCACGCAGATGGCGCCGGAAGGACGCATCGTTACGGTCGAGAAGGCGGCGATCACCGCTGTCATGGCTGGCGCAAAGCCGGAATACCTGCCTGTGATCCTTGCAATGATTGAAATCATGGGCATCGATCAGAAGCATCATCAAACAGCCAAATCGACGAATGCGTTCAGCTGGATGCAAGTGGTCAATGGTCCGATCCGAAAAGAGATCGGCATGAACGATTCTGTTTGCGCACTCGGTCCTGGCGGGCGGGCAAATGCTGTCATCGGTCGTGCCCATCGGCTTGCTCTGATCAATCTGGGCGGCAGTGAAGTGGGTGTCAATCTCATGGGCGTTCAGGGAAATGTCTCGACCTATACTTTTGCTTTTGCAGAAAACGAAGAAAGCAGTCCATGGGAGCCTTATTCCACCAGCCGCGGTTATTCCAAAGATGAAAGTGTTCTTACCATTCTGACGGGCGGCTGGAGTCATTGCGGAAACTATATGCTGAAACCAAACCTGGATGAATTTTACGCAGCCGTCAAGACTTTCGAAATGTTGCACGGCGTTACGATCCTGGTCTCTCCGCTGAGGGCAAAAGAACTCTGTGAAGGAGAGGGATGCCGTACCCGCAAAGATATCGAGGAGTTCTTCTGCAATCACATTACAATGAGTATTGGTGAGCTGAAAGCCATAGGCATTTTTGACAGACTGATCGTTCCGGATTATAAGTCCGGCACACATGAGTGGGATCCGTCGGTCATATCACTTCCGGACGATGCCGTTATCCCTGTGTTCCCGCGCAGCCAGGTGAACGTGATCGTTGTCGGTGATCCGCAGGGAAGCAATGTTGTGCAGGGATGGGCCCAATGCAATCCGCATAGCGCGTCGATTGACCGTTGGAGATGATGTGAAAAAAACATTTAAAAAAAGGAGCTCTTTCGAGCTCCTTTTTCGTACGGAGAAGGAGGGATTCGCTCCGGGGCTAAAGCCCCTTTCACGCCACGTCGCATCCTTCGCGCTCACGCGCTCGTATGCTCCTTGTTCGAATCCCTCCTCTAAACCTACCAATCAAAAAGAGGTCCCATCGGGACCTCTTTTTGATTGCACGGAGAAGGAGGGATTCGAACCCTCGCGCCGGTTCCCCGACCTACACCCTTAGCAGGGGCGCCTCTTCGGCCAACTTGAGTACTTCTCCGAATTTCAACAAACCATATGAAATTTGTCACTACAAGACTTTACACGATTCTCCCTTAAAAATCAAGATTCTGTTTTTATTCTTTCTTTAAGAAATTCTGGGTGGACTGGTCTTCGCCGGTCTTATAGTTGGTATCCTGACGGAAACCTTTCACATACTCTTCGCCCTCTGCGCGTGCCTGCTTTGCAGCGTCGGTGTAGAGGCCGTACTCGAACTCC
>JAFZKG010000028.1 GCA_017553695.1 Lachnospiraceae bacterium | reverse complement strand
GGTCTCCCGGTCGACAATGTTCTGTATGACAGAGTCGGTATGGAAGAGCGTGCGATCGCAGCAAAGAAAGCAGCAAAAAAATAAGATGATCCATCAAAAGTAAACCTCTTTTGAGTTGGAAAAAGAAAAGGTTGGCCTGGCAGAGCATCTCTTCTGCCAGGCCCTTCTTTTATCCATACTTTAGCGCTTTTTCTTGTTGACAAAGTAAAGTGCGGTTGTTATTATTATAGAAAATTTTTTTCAGGGATTTAATGAAATGTTCATGAATTTACTGGTACTTTTATCTGTAGTCGTAAGCGTTGTACTCCTGCTAGTCGTAGTAGAAAGCAGAAACAATGCTGATTGTAGTACCGGGGAATTCACGAAGTAAACGATTAAATCGACGCAGATTATCGCTAAGGTAATTGGAAGCAGAAGTCCTATGGAAATACAATCAGCCATAGGACATTTTTTATCAGCAAAGGAGAGTGATGCAAATGCAACTTACGGGAGCTCAAATCATAATGGAATGTCTCCTGGAACAGGATGTGGACACCATCTTCGGATATCCGGGGGGCACGATCCTCAATGTTTACGATGCTCTGTATGACTACGAGGACAGGATCCGGCACATCCTGACATCTCATGAACAGGGCGCATCCCATGCGGCGGACGGATATGCAAGAAGCACGGGAAAAGTAGGCGTATGCTTTGCTACATCGGGACCTGGCGCAACAAACCTGACTACCGGTATTGCGACGGCCTATATGGATTCCTCTCCGGTTGTCTTCATTACCTGCAACGTCAGCGAGAACCTGATCGGCAAGGACTCGTTCCAGGAGGTCGATATCACCGGTATCTCCATGCCGATCACCAAATGCAACTATCTGGTCAGCGATGTCAATAAACTCGCGGATACAATCCGTGCGGCCTTTGCGATCGCCAAGAGCGGTCGTCCGGGACCGGTCCTGCTGGATATCCTGAAAAATGTGACGGCTGAAAAAGCGGAATATGAACCGCTGGATCGGGCAAGCCATTATTCTTCCGGCAAACTCGGCGTCCTTATGAAACGGGCGTCTGATAACTTTACAACCCCAAAAGCAGACGAGAAAGATATCGATATCCTTGTGGATATGATCAAGGCATCCGAAAAGCCGCTTCTGATCTGTGGCGGCGGTGTCGTCCGCGGCAGAGCACAGGAGGAATTCACGGAATTCGCGGAAAAGATCGATGCTCCGGTTGCTGTGACCCTGATGGGCGGCGGCGGATTCCAGGGACGGAATCCATTGACAACCGGCATGATCGGCATGCATGGTTCGCAGGCTTCCAATATGGCCTGTGACAGATGCGACCTTTTGATCGCAGTTGGATGCCGGTTCTCCGACCGGGTAGCACTGAATCCGGCGACTTTCGCACAGCAGGCAAAAATCGTACAGATCGATATTGACCGTTCTGAGATCAACAAAAACGTCAAAGTTGACCATCATATCATCGGCGATGCAAAACATGTCCTGCAGAAACTGAACGAAAAGATCGGACAGGAGGATCATACCGAGTGGAAGAAATACGTCTTCTCCTTTAAGACGGAGAGCGAATACGATGAAGGCGGCGATACGCTGACACCGAAACAGATCCTCGAAACGATCGCGCGGATGGTCCCGCAGGACACCATCGTCGCAACCGACGTCGGACAGCATCAGATGTGGGCAATCCAGCATTTCCATTTTGATTATGCAGGACAGCTCCTGACCTCCGGCGGATTCGGCACAATGGGATTTGGCCTTGGCGCAGCAATCGGCGCGAAAGTCGGCAACCCGGACAAGACCGTGATCCATATCACCGGCGATGGCAGCTTCCGTATGAACTGCAATGAGCTGGCTACCGAGCAGTATTATGACATCCCGGTTCTGACCTTTATTTTTGACAACCGTACTCTCGGCATGGTCCGCCAGTGGCAGTCGCTGATCTATGACAAACGCTACTGCGAAACCACGCTGGACCGTGGCCCGGACTTTGTCAAACTGGCGGAGGCATACGGACTGAAGGGCAGAAGAGTTTCGACCGTGGAAGAGTTGGAAGATGCCATCAAAGAGGCACTGGAATGCGGTCACGGATATGTATTCGACTGCGCGATCGATACGGATGAAATGGTAAGACCGATGGTAGGCGGCGGAAGCCATATCACGGAATTCATGATAGATTAGGAGGGATCACATGGGAGAAACGAGAATTCATACACTGGCCGTTCTGGTCGACAATGAGGCCGGCGTTTTATCACAGGTATCCAGACTGTTTTCCCGCAAGGGATACAACATCGAATCATTGGCCGTGGGCACAACGGAGTCAACAGACACATCCCGTATTACCATTGAAGTCATGGCAGATGATGATCACATCGCACTGGTGGCGAACCAGTTGAGAAAGCTCTATCCGGTCCATTCGGTCAAACTGCTGAATCCGGATGACTCGATCAAGAGGGAACTCCTCATGGTAAAAGTGAAAGCGGAAGATGGCAGCAAGCGCAACGAGATCATTCAGATCGCAAATATCTTTCGTGCGCAGATCATCGACGTGTCCATCGGATCGCTGACACTCGCCATGATCGGGGATGCCAGCAAGAACCAGGGGCTTGAAAAAATTCTGGAAGAATTTGAAATTATAGAAACTGTAAGAACAGGCGCGATCTCTCTGGAAAGAGGCACGCAGAACATTTACGATCAGACAAAAGAAAAAGGAGAATTTGATTATGGCAAAAATGTATTATGAGAAAGACTGCGACATTACAAAACTGGACGGAAAAACCATTGCAATCGTCGGTTATGGCTCACAGGGTCATGCACACGCACTGAACCTGCGTGATTCGGGATGCAAGGTCATCGTAGGCCTCAGAGAAGGCGGCAAGTCCTGGCCGGTAGCAGAAAAAGACGGATTTGAAGTCATGAGCGTGCCGGAAGCAACCAAGGCAGCAGACATCATCATGATCCTGATCAATGATGAGGCACAGGCTGATATGTACAGGAAAGACATTGCGCCATATCTGACCGCCGGAAAAGCAATCGCATTTGCACATGGATTCAACATCCGTTACAAACAGATCGTTCCTCCTGCAGATGTGGACGTTTTTATGGCAGCTCCAAAAGGACCTGGCCACACAGTCAGAAGCCAGTACGTGGCAGGCAAGGGCGTTCCGTGTCTGGTCGCTGTCGAGCAGAACGCTACCGGCAAAGCATATGACATCGCGCTTGCATACATCGCAGGCATCGGCGGCGCAAGAGCCGGCATCCTTGAGACAACCATGAACGAAGAGACCGAGACAGACCTCTTTGGTGAGCAGACTGTTCTTTGCGGCGGACTGGTCGACCTGATGAAGTGCGGATTCGAAACACTGGTCGAAGCAGGCTACGCTCCGGAGAATGCATACTTCGAGTGTATCCACGAAGTCAAATTGATCGTCGACCTGATCAACAAGGGCGGCGTTGCAGCCATGAATTTCTCCATCTCCGATACCGCAGAGTATGGCGAGTATGTATCCGGCCCGAGAGTACTGCCTTATGAGCAAACTAAGGCAAACATGAAGGCAGTTCTGAATGACATTCAGGACGGAACCTTTGCAGGCAAGTGGATTGCCGAGAACAAGAACGGCCGTACCTTCTTCAACTCCAAGAGAGCACAGCTCGCAAAGCACCCGATGGAAATCGTCGGCAAAGAGCTGCGTGAGAAAATGCTGTGGAAGAACGACGCTGATCTGGACACCGCATCCAACTAAGAACAAGTTGCAGGACAGCTGAATTTCGAATCGTCTGGACGCGTATTATCTAAGCTCGCTGCACATCCGGAAAAACGAGGTGCCGGCTGCGGAACTCGCTGCGCTCAAACAGTCCTCGCCGGGCACCTATCCGTCTGCACAGCTTGCTAAGATAATCCGCTATACAGACTCATTCGAAATCCAGCATGTCTGCCATTGTTATTATTTTGATTCGGATAAGCATGTATTATTTCTGCAGTTGTTTGTAATTTTGGATGCGTCAGGACGGACCAAAATTTCAGAACAACTGCAAGTACCATAAATGATTAGGAGAAACAAAATGAGATCAGATAACGCGAAATTAGGTGTGGCAAGAACACCGAACAAGAGCCTGATGTACGCATTGGGCATGACGGATGAAGAAATCAACCGCCCGATGATCGGCGTAGTCAATTCCTTTAACGAGATCGTGCCGGGACATATGCATCTGCGCCAGATTGCTGATGCAGTCAAGGCAGGCATCCGTGCAGCCGGCGGCACCCCGATCGAGTTCCCGGCAATCGCAGTCTGCGACGGAATTGCCATGGGACACATTGGAATGAAATATTCTCTGGTCACAAGAGATCTGATCGCCGATTCCACAGAGGCTATGGCGATCGCGCATCAGTTTGACGGACTGGTCATGATCCCGAACTGTGACAAGAACGTGCCGGGACTTCTGATGGCTGCAGCCAGACTGAACATCCCGACCATTTTTGTGAGCGGCGGTCCGATGCTGGCCGGACATCTGAAAGACGGCAGAAGAACCTGCCTGAGCCATATGTTCGAAGCAGTCGGCGCATATCATGCAGGCACACTGGATGAAGCAGGTGTGGAAGAGTACACCGAAAACGCGTGTCCATCCTGCGGATCCTGCTCCGGCATGTACACCGCAAACTCCATGAACTGCCTGTGTGAGGCCATCGGTATGGCACTGAAAGGCAACGGAACCATCCCGGCTCCGCTGTCCGCAAGGCTCCGTCTGGCTAAGAAAGCCGGTATGCAGATTATGGAATTAGTTGAAAAGAATATCTGCCCGAGAGACATCATGACAGAGGAAGCATTTGAGAATGCGGACGTCGTGGATATGGCTCTCGGATGCTCTACCAATACAATGCTGCATCTTCCGGCCATTGCGCATGAAGCAGGCCTGGAGATCAGCCTGGATATGTCCAACGAGATCAGTGAGAAGACTCCGAACCTCTGCCATCTGGCACCGGCCGGCGATACCTTCATGGAAGATCTGGATCAGGCCGGCGGCGTCTACGCAGTCATGAAAGAACTGACAAAGAAAGGCCTTCTGCACACCGACGTCATGACCGTTACCGGAAAGACGATGGGAGAAAACCTGGAAGGAATCGAAAACCTGAATCCGGAGATTATTCGTCCGATCGACAATCCGTTCTCACAGACCGGCGGAATCGCAGTCCTGAAAGGCAACCTTGCTCCGGACGGCTGCGTCGTCAAGAAGAGTGCTGTTGCAGACGAGATGATGGTTCATGAAGGACCGGCAAGAGTCTTCGACAGCGAGGAAGATGCCATCGAGGCAATCTACGCGCAGAAGATCAACCCGGGTGACGTGGTCGTGATCCGTTACGAAGGACCGAAAGGCGGCCCTGGCATGAGAGAGATGCTGAACCCGACCTCCGCTATCGTCGGTATGGGCCTTGGCGCAAGTGTTGCCCTGATCACGGACGGCAGATTCTCAGGCGCAACTCGTGGCGCCGCCATCGGACACGTAAGTCCGGAAGCAGCATCCGGCGGCAACATCGGACTGGTCAACGAAGGCGACCTCATCTCCATCGACATCCCGAACTGCAAGATCCATCTGAATGTTTCGGATGAAGAGCTGGAAGAGAGAAGAAAAGCATGGGTCGCTCCGGAACCAAAGATCAAGACCGGCTACGCGGCACGTTACGCAAAACTGGTCACCTCGGCAGACAAAGGAGCCGTATTACTGTAAACAGAGGATTTGATAAACATGAATCAGGTAAAAATATTTGATACCACCCTGCGGGACGGCGAGCAGTCACCGGGCTGCAGCATGAATCTCCGTGAAAAGATCGAGATTGCAAAGTGCCTGGAGCGGATGAAAGTAGATATCATCGAGGCCGGCTTTGCCATCTCCTCCCCTGGGGATTTTGAATCCGTGCAGTCGATCGCACGGGAGATCAAGGGATGCACGATCGCATCACTTGCCAGATCGACAGAAGGCGACATCGATGCAGCATGGAATGCCGTGAAAGATGCGGTGGATCCGCGGATCCATCTGTTCATCGCGACATCCCCACTGCACATGGAGTACAAACTGAAGATGAAACCGGAAGACGTGCTGGAGACGGCTGGCCGGATGACGGCATATGCCAAGAAATACTGCTCGAATATCGAGTTCTCCGCAGAGGACGCAACAAGAAGCGAGCCGGAATTTCTGGCAAAGGTTGTGGAAGCAGCCATCAAAAACGGTGCGACCACAGTCAATATCCCGGATACGGTCGGCTACACCACGCCGGAAGAAATGCGGGCCCTGATCGAATATCTGATCGAAACCGCAGAAGGCGCAAAAGACGTCATCTTCTCCGTCCACTGTCATAACGATCTCGGTATGGCAACCTCAAATTCCCTGGCAGGTGTTTTAGGCGGCGCGCGCCAGATCGAATGTACCATTAACGGGCTGGGCGAGCGTGCCGGCAATACCGCACTGGAAGAAGTGGTCATGGCCATGCGGACACGCCCGGATATCTTCGCGGATATTACGACCGGGATCGATACGACCCAGATCTACCGGGCAAGCCGTACGACTTACAATATCATCGGTCAGAAAGCACCGCTCAACAAATCGATCGTCGGCCAGAACGCATTCGCGCATGAATCCGGCATCCATCAGCACGGTGTGCTTGCCAACAAGAAAACGTATGAGATCCTGACGCCGGAGGCAGTCGGCATCCATACGCAGAACATCGTCCTCGGCAAGCATTCCGGCAAGCACGCGGTGGAAAGCCATCTGACAGAAATGGGATACAACCTGACGGAAGAAGAACTACTTCGCTGCTTTGAGGAATTCAAGATCCTCTGCGATAAGAAGAAAAATGTATCAGATGAAGATCTCGAGGCAATCGTGCTTCATAATACATCCGCTTCTTCCGATATTGAGAACGGCTATGAGCTCGACTGGTTCGCTGTTCATACCAGCAACTTTACGACAGCGACCAGCACGGTCTGTCTGCGGAAAGGCGATGAAAAGTTTGAGAGAGTGGCATTAGGAGACGGTCCGATCGATGCGTCGTTCAAGGCGATCGACGAGATCCTGAATCCGCCGGAGCATACCTTCGATGTGTATTCAATCAACTCCACCTCCGAAGGCAAGGATACGCTGGGCGATGTTTCAATCAAGCTTTCATCCGGATATAAGACCTACACAGGAAGAGGTCTTTCCACGGATATTATTGAAGCCAGCATCACAGCCTATATTCAGGCATCCAATAAAATGCTGGCAGCAGGAGGGAAACTGTAATGGGAATGACAATGACACAGAAGATCCTGGCTGACCATGCGAATCTTCCGTCCGTCAAAGCGGGAGATCTGGTTGAGGCAAAGCTGGATCTGGTGCTTGGAAATGACGTCACGACACCGGTCGCAGTGGACGTCTTTGAAGAGGCAGGCCTTACAAAGGTGTTCGACAAGGATAAGATCGCAATCGTCCTGGATCACTATACGCCGTGCAAGGATATCGCATCCGCAAACCTTTGCGCGACAGCAAGAGCCTTTGCGAAGAAACACGGCATCACCCATTTATATGATGTGGGCGAAGTCGGGATCGAACATGCGCTGCTTCCGGAGAAAGGCCTTGTCGGACCTGGCGACTGCATCATCGGCGCGGATTCCCACACCTGTACCTATGGCGCACTTGGCGCATTCTCCACCGGTGTCGGCTCGACCGATATGGCAGCAGGCATGGCATCCGGAGAGAACTGGTTCAAGGTTCCGGATGCGATCCAGGTGGTGCTGACCGGAAAGAAGCAGCCATACGTGACCGGAAAAGACGTGATCCTGCATCTGATCGGCATGATCGGAGTGGACGGTGCGCTGTACCGTTCTCTGGAATTCACAGGAGAAGGCGTAGCAGAACTGTCCATGGATGATCGTTTTACAATCGCCAACATGGCCATTGAAGCCGGTGCGAAAAACGGGATCTTCCCGGTAGACGAAAAAACAATGGAATATATCAAAGACCGGTTCCCGAGAGAACCGAAGGTCTTTACAGCAGATGAAGACGCGCACTATGAGAGCGTAGTGGAGATCGATCTGAATACGCTGGAACCAACGGTTTCCATGCCGCATCTTCCATCCAATACAAAGAAGGCAGAGGAAGTCAGAGGCCTGCACATCGACCAGGCTGTGATCGGATCCTGCACCAACGGCCGGATCTCGGATCTGCGCGCAGCAGCAGAGATCCTGAAGGGACGTCATGTGGCGGAAGGTGTCCGCTGCATCGTCATTCCGGCGACCCAGGAGATCTATCTGCAGTCGATCAAAGAAGGCCTGACAGAGATCTTCCTCGCTGCCGGCTGCGCAGTCTCCACACCGACCTGCGGCCCATGCCTGGGCGGGCACATGGGTGTTATGAGCGCAGGAGAAAGAGCCGTTGCAACAACGAACCGGAACTTTGTCGGTAGAATGGGACATGTGGAGAGCGAAGTCATCCTGGCTAGCCCGTATGTGGCAGCAGCATCAGCCGTGGCCGGATGCATCGAACTGCCTTGTAATTTACCGGAGGTGAACTGATATGGGAAAAGTATTCAAATACGGAGATAACGTGGATACGGATGTGATCATCCCGGCAAGATATCTGAATGCGCCGGCCCCGGAAGAGCTGGCAAAGCACTGTATGGAAGACATTGATGCAGAGTTTACCAAGAATGTGAAAGCAGGCGACATCATCATCGGCGGAGCAAACTTCGGTTGCGGTTCTTCCAGAGAGCATGCACCGATCTCCATCCGCGCGTGCGGCGTATCCTGCGTCATCGCCTCCTCCTTTGCGAGGATCTTTTACCGGAATGCGATCAACATCGGATTCCCGATCCTGGAATGCCCGGAGGCGGCAGAAAAGATCAATAACGGCGATGAAGTGAGCGTGGATTTCTCGACAGGCCTTATCACTGATGAGACCACGGGCGAGACCTTCCAGGCAGCTGCATTTCCGGAATTCATCAATAACATCATCGAACACGGAGGCCTTCTTCCATATCTGAAGGCTCGTCAGGAGGTGAGCGAGTGAAAAAGACAATTGCACTGATCAAAGGAGATGGGATCGGTCCGGAGATCGTGGACAGCGCGGTCAAAGTGCTGGAAGTGATTGCGGACAAGTATGGCCACGAATTCGATTTTCAGGCTTATGCCGCAGGCGGCTGTGCCATTGACGAATTCGGGATCCCGCTTCCGCAGGAAACGATCGACGGATGCAAAGCGAGCGACAGCGTTCTTCTTGGCGCCGTCGGCG
>JAFZKG010000005.1 GCA_017553695.1 Lachnospiraceae bacterium | reverse complement strand
TGCTTTTTTCACAGCTCTATTATCAGATCCGTGATAGGGAATACTTTTTATATCATTTTGAAGATCTGTCGGATGAAGGAAGAAAAAAATATATGGGCCATTATGAACTTATGGGTCTCTACCGTCAATTAAACAAAAAAGGCAATCCGGAACTCTTTACTGAAAAAAGCAAAACGTACGAAATGTTCAAACCTTTCTATAAAAGGGATGTACTGAAAGCTGATAATAATACACAGAGAGAAGAGATCATTGAATTCATACTGGATCATAATCCATGTGTTTTGAAGCCATTAAAAGATTATGGCGGAAAAGGGATTCACTTGATAAATGTAAATGACAGAAAAGATGCGGAAAGCATTTATGAATCGTATTCGTCCCTTTTGCCGTTTCTTTTAGAAGAAAAAATAGAGCAAGATCCAGAAATGGCAATCTTTCATCCGCAATCGATTAATACGATTCGTTATAATACATTTTTCTATGATGATAAGCTCATCCGACTTCAAGCAGTATTCCGGATTGGACAAGGAGGCAGTTTTGTTGATAATGCTTCTTCTGGGGGCATTTATGCAGTAGTCGATACCGAAACAGGAATCATCAAAAGCGCCGCTAGAAGCTATAAGGGGGAATGCTATCTTATTCATCCGACAACTGGGGAACAAATCATTGGACGCCATATACCTCGTTGGGATGAACTTAATCAGCTTTTAGAGGAAATTGTACGTATTGTTCCTGAACAAAAACAGGTTGGTTGGGATTTTGCGCTCAGTACACAAGGATGGATAATGGTAGAAGGAAATGCATGGCCTGATATGCAAAGTTTTGATTGTGAGAACGGAATGAGAAATGAGCTTTTAGAAATCTATTCAGAGTGTTTATAACAGTTGTAATGAATAATACATTGTTCTTTTATGGTGACGCTGGTTTACCTGCGTGATTGATACTAAAAAAGGTGACAAAGGCGTGATACCGCTGGTAGATATTGAGAAGAATAGTTTCTGGATTCTCCCGGATTATATGAACGGGATAATTGCCGGTGAACAGCATGCACCATCAGGCTATCAAGGATCTTGCCCTGACTTCAGTGTGATGGCAATTTCGGAAGCATGGCCTTGTGCAGGCAGCTAAGATATATCAGAACAATTAAGGACTGTTATTACGGAAAAGGTAGAATATACCGGGAAGAGGAGGTGCCAATAAATGTTTGTTTTTTGGGGTGATGGCTCACAGGCGGCCAAGGATCTCGTGAACGCGATCGTGGTCCGGAGCACGGAAAATTTTAACTGGACGTTTATATTTATTTTGGCGGTCGTTTTCTACGTCTACTGGTCAGAGATCCATAAGAAAAACACAGAGATCGTCTGTGCCGGTCTTGCACTTTACGGTGTGCACTGGCTGTACGAGATCGCCAACGCGGTGATCGCCCATATCTTTGGGTATCCGCTTTGGTCTGTGTCGAATGCATCAACGACATTCATCCTGCTGATCGGTGTCAGCTGGGAACTGTCCATGATGTTTTCTCTGGCCGGCATTATTTCTTTCAAGATGCTGCCGCAGGACAGAACGAAACGGTACTTCGCCAAGAATGGAAAGAAGGGGATCAGCTGCAAACTGGTCGGCGCGATCGAAATGGCGCTTCTGTTTGCACTGTTTGAATCGTTCCTCGCCGGGACGAGCAATCATTCCTTCATCTGGGTCTATAAGTGGTGGGGTGTGCTCCCGGTGTTTATTACGACCTATATCCCGTTCTTCCTCGCAAGCAATTATGTACCGGATATGGCACCGAAGAAGAGAAAGATCTTCCTTATCGTCGAATGGGCGCTGGTCGCAGTGCTGCTATGTATTTTGATCCCGACGGGGGTCATCTGATTTAGAGGGAGGACTAGTTATGAAACGTTTTGTGAAAAAGAAAAAAGTCCTCAGTCTGATCCTGTGCATACTGTTCACACTGATTTTTGTCCTTCCGGTTTACGCAAAGAGAGAAGGAGAAGGTCAGGATCTTCGTGCACGGGAAGACGGCAGTTTCCGGATTCTTTTGATCGCCGATACGCAGGACCGAGACAACCCACAGAAACTAACGATCGATCTTTTGAATGCGGAACTGGATGCAGCTGATGCAGATCTCGTTATTTTCCTCGGAGACATGATCTATGGTCCTTATGTCGGCGCAGACAGGAATAAAGTGGAAGCGGCCATCCGGGCGATCATTGAACCGGTCGTGGAGAGAAATCTCCCGTTCGCAGTAGTTTTCGGCAATCATGACGATGAGGATTGCCTGAGCAAAGAAGAACAGCTGGCTATCTATCAGAGTTATCCGGGCTGTCTGAACGAAGATCCGGATATTCCCGGCGTGGGGAATACCTGTCTCCCGCTTTACAACGGGAATGACAAATCTCCGGCGATCCTTCTGTGGCTGATTGACAGCGGAACATATGTGGAGGAAGGAGAACCAGGAAAATATGCCTATGTAAAGGAGGAGCAGAACCAATGGTTTCGTGAGGGGATTGCTTCTTACGGCGCAGATCAGCCAGTGTCTTATGTATTTCAGCATATTCCGGTACCGCAGGTATTTACACTTGTCGAGGATGCCAAAGCTTTTTCGAAGGGGGCGTTTTGCACGTTCGGCAATCTGTTTAGCGACTGGTATCGGGAAGTGGAAGGCGCTGTCCGGGAAGGACGCTTTGGAGAAACACCTTGTCCGCCAGAAGTCGACAGCGGACAGTTCCAGTCATGGAAAGACTGCAACGTAAAAGCTGCATTCTTCGGTCATGATCATACCAATGACTATGTTGCGACAATAGAGGGGATCGATGTCGTCGCGACTTGTGGTCTCGGCTTTTATTCCTATGGGCGTGGAGATGAACACGGTACCAGACTCCTTGTTCTGCATACCGACAAGCCGGAAGAATATGACACCAAGATGGTCTTTTACAAAGATCTGATCGATAAGCCACTTAATCTGTTTCAGACACCTACCCTTGGCGCCCAGCTCGGAAAGATATTGTTCCTTGTTATAGCTGGCGTGATCGTTCTGATCGTGGTCATTATCATTCTTGTCCATGCCAGAAAGAAAAAGAAAAAAATAAAAACGAAGAGGTAATAGAAATGGAATCCTTTCGTCTGATACCGGAAAAATATCGTTTCCTTAGCAACAGTGCGCTGAAGTGCATTGCATTAGTTACAATGCTGATCGATCATGTCGCAAGCGTTCTTTTGCGGAATAGTCAGATAGTCCTGTTACATATATTTGGAAAAGATATTCTTTTATATTCATCCATGCGACTGATCGGACGGTTGGCTTTTCCAATCTATGCATTTTTATTGGTAGAGGGATTTCGCCATACGCAGGACATAAAGAAATATGGATTGCGACTTTTGATCTTTGCTTTGATATCCGAGATTCCATGGAATCTTGAACATACCGGATCCTTTTTGTATTCCAGCCAGAATGTTTTTTTCACGCTTTTTCTGGGATTTGCCGGCCTTTGTGTGATAGAAAGCCTGAAGGATGGTGAGAACAGGATCAGAAAATGTGCAATCCTGTTGGGCCTTTTGCTTGTTTCCTTATTCCTGCGGGCTGATTATGGATGCAGTGGTTTTGGGTTTATTCTTCTTTTAGGTTTGTTGGAACCATATCCGGTTTATCGGGCGGTAATCGGAGCATGCTTCCTTTCCAGCAGATGGAAAGCCGTGCTTGCGTTTATACCACTCGCATTCTATAACGGTAAAAGAGGCTTTATTCAGGGAAAGGTTTTAAAAATCCTGTTTTACGTTATATATCCGCTGCATATGTTGATTCTGTTTTTCATAAAAAAAGCCATGGGTGGTTATTAAACGGGATCTATGACAACGGATACAGGAAACAATCGCAAGTCGGTCATAACGTTTATTTCCTCAATGCTGATCTTTGGCACGATCGGAGTGCTAAGACGGTATATTCCTCTTCCTTCTGCATTTCTGGCATTCTCACGCGGGATACTCGGAGGATTGTTCCTCCTGGTATTTGTCCTCGTGAGGAAAAAGGGTGCCGGCATGAAGTTGAAGGCCCGTGATCTTGTGCGTCTGGTGATCACCGGCGCCATGATCGGGGTCAACTGGATCCTGCTCTTTGAGGCATATAACCATACCACGGTCGCAATCGCCACACTCTGTTATTATATGGAGCCGACCATTGTCGTGCTTGCATCACCGATCATTTTTAAGGAACGGCTGACTGGAAAAAAAGGGATATGCGCCACGATCTCCATCATCGGGATGGTCCTGGTGTCAGGCGTCATCGGAAGCGGTAGGGCACAGAACGGCAATTTCCGGGGCATCCTGCTGGGGCTTGGCGCTGCGGTGTTTTATGCAGCTGTCGTCATCATGAATAAGACGGTTCCGGGGATCGATCCGTTCCAAAGGACAACAGTCCTTCTGTTATCGGCAGGGATCACGATGCTTCCGTATCTGCTTTTTACACATGGATTCCAAAGTGAAGGGTTTAACGCCACTTCCATCATCCAGGTCCTTGTCCTTGGAATTGTCCACACGGGGATCGCCTATACCATGTACTTTGGAAGTATGGACGGAATGCGTCTGCAGACGATCGCTGTGCTAAGTTATATAGATCCGGTGGCAGCCCTGCTGTTTTCCGCACTCCTTCTCAGGGAACCTTTGAGTGTGCTGAATATCATTGGTGCAGTATTGATCATCGGGTCTGCTATGATCAGCGAGATCCAATTGGAGAGAAAAAAATGACGAATGAAGAGATGCTGCAGATCGCAATGGAGCAGTCTGCGGAAGATATCGGTTGCAGGGCAGAGGATTTCCTCGCTGACAGAAATATTGTCGTTCCGTTTGCGCTGGGAACGAATGCAAAAAGGTTTTACAAATTGCCGATCGGATGTGCCTTTGTTTCATATGGAAATAATATTGTTGCCTCCGCAACGGCAGAAATAACAGATATCGTAAAGGCATACATAGACAAATATGAGTTCTATCATTGCTTTGAGACTCCGAATATCCATTGGTTGAATAAACACCTTGCGCCAGCAGGGCAGGCCGCCTGCTTTATGGCCGAGTACTACCTTCCGGATCTGAACAGGCTGACGGAATCATCCTGTGCGTATGAACTTCGTCTGTTGGGAAAAGAGGACTTTGCAGAACTGTATCAGCCGGAATGGTCCAATGCGTTATGCAAGGATCGCAAACATCTGGATATGTTGGCGATCGGTGCCTATGATGATGGGAAACTGGCAGGTCTGGCCGGATGTTCTGCGGACGCGGAAGAAATGTGGCAGATCGGTGTGGATGTCCTGCCGGAATATCGCAGGAAAGGGATTGCAGCCGCAGTCACTTCAAGATTGACATTAGAGATATTGGAGCGGAACAAGGTTCCATTTTACTGTACAGCATGGTCGAATATCCGATCCGCACGGAATGCGATTAAAAGTGGATTCAAGCCGGCATGGGTCGAAATGACGGTTAAGCCGGTCGAGGTCGTTGACGAGATGAATGAGAAATAACAGACAAAAACTGACAGAAAATGACAGGATTCTTTCCCTGTGATCGGGTAGACTCGCATCACAAGGAAATGGAGGGAACATAGATGGAGTGGCTGACATGCATCCGGACAGCGATCGATTATATGGAGGAACACCTGCATGAGGATATCCACGCGGCAGATGTAGCCGGGAAGGTTTATCTGTCGCCGTTCTTTCTGCAGAAAGGTTTCTCAATGATGACAGGGTACGGCGTTGCGGAGTATCTGCGGAACCGCCGGCTGTATGAGGCTGCGCTGGATCTGCAGAATTCGGATGATAAGGTGATCGACATCGCGCTTCATTATGCCTACGATACGCCGGAGAGTTTTACCAAGGCATTCACCCGTTTTCACGGAGCAACACCTTCACAAGTGCGTGACGGACAGGCGTCCATCCGGACCTTCCTTCCTTTGAAAATCAATATCACGATCCAGGGAGGTAATCAAATGGAGTATCAGATCAAAACAATGGTTCCGTTCAAAGTCATTGGGTTTCAGAAGGAGTTTTCCTATGAAAACTCGTACGAGGAGATCCCGAAGTTCTGGGATGAAATCGGAGAAAAGGGATTGATGACAGATAACATCGGAGAGTTTGGCATCTGCATTGATGACGTTGGCGGAGAGAAGTTCCGGTACCTTATTGCCGGAAAGTATGACGGAGGTGATATTCCGGAAGGCATGACGGTTTATGAGTTTCCGGAAGGCGACTGGGCGGTGTTTGACTGCATCGGCGCGCTGCCGGAGGCATTGCAGAGTGTGAATACCCGTATATTTAAAGAATGGCTGCCGGGGAATCCGGATTATGAGATTGCAGGGAATGCCAACGTGGAATGGTATGACTGTGGAGATACGGACGATCCGAATTATCACAGCGCGATCTGGATCCCGGTGAAAAAGAAAGGATAGGAGAAAAATGACATCAAGCGATTACGTGATCCGAGGGGAAAGAGAAGAAGACTATGGGGCAGTGGAGTTCCTCATCCGTGAGTCCTTCTGGAATGTATATCATCCGGGGTGCAGTGAGCATTATGTGATGCATGTGCTTCGGGATGATCCGGCTTTTGTAAAGGAGTTGGACTTTGTGATGGAACAGGACGGCAGGATCATCGGACAGAATATGTTCATGAAGACGATCATCGAAGCGGATGATGGCAAAGTGATTGACGTACTGACGATGGGACCAATCTGTATCACACCGGAATTAAAGCGCAGAGGCTACGGAAAGATCCTGCTGGATCATTGTCTGGAAAAAGCAACGGAGCTGGGATTTGGCGCGGTCCTGTTTGAGGGAAATATCGGATTCTATGGACACTGCGGCTTTGATTATGCGAGCAAGTTCGGGATCAGGTATCATGATCTGCCGGCAGATGCGGACGCTTCTTTCTTCCTCTGCAGAGAACTGATCCCGGGATATCTGGATGATGTGACAGGTGTTTATCAGACACCAAAAGGATATTATGTAGATGCGGCAGAAGTGGAGGAGTTTGACAAAAACTTTCCACCGAAAGAGAAACAGAAACTATCGGGGCAGCTACCGGATCGATAGAAAAGCGCGAAGGATATGGGCGGTAAGCCCCCAGATTATGTGGCCTTCATATTCGTAGTAAAACTCTTCTGTTTTCTGGACGCGCCATTGGTGATCGCGGCCGCCGGAATTATTTTTAAATGGAAAACCTTCATCGGGACGGGATGTCGATTCGAAGACGAACCGTCCCGGTTTTGTTTCTTCAAAAAAACGGACAGGAACGCGGAAGACCTCCGCGACTTCCGCTTCATTGAACGTTCCTTCATAATCGGTCAGGATCCCGACGTACGGGTAGATCAGCATATTTTTGTTATGCATGATATCGGATGCGCCGATGATCTTAATCTGGTCCGGCTGTATCAGGAGTTCTTCGCAGGTCTCGCGGACGGCTGCTTCCTGATAGGATTCGCCAGGCTCCACACCGCCACCCGGAAGACAGACGTCTCCGGGCTGACGCGGGATCAGCCCGGAGCGTACTTCTAACACAATATCATAATCATCTGCTGTTTCGATCAGAGCGATGCAGACAGCAGCTTTATGTGCTTTGTCCTCGTCAATCAGACGAGGGATGTGATCTTTGATTTTTTCCAGATCAAGCGACATTTTTTCCAGCCTTTTTAAATAATACCGGTCCATGCCAGTACGACCAGCACCAGCGAAATGATCACAAAGATAGAAACCAGAGTAACCCCAAGGGTAAGGCCTTTCTTCTTTGGCCCTTTGGCGCTGCTTTGTGGAACGAGGTTTGCTTTCCGGAGTGCCGTAACGATCGGGTTGTAGATCAGAAGCGTAACGGCTGCGTTGATGGCGCCTTTGATCAGGTTGAACGGCAGGAAGACCGGGAGGAGCATTGAAACAACGGTTTCTCTCGGTACGCCCATATACAACGGAGTGATCAGCCAGTTCCAGAGGATCATGACGACGGCCATACAGACGATACCAAGGACAAGACCGATGACCGCATTAGAGAATTTTCTCCGCTGACGGTAGAACAGAGCTGCCGGCACTACGAATGCACAGGTTGAGAGCACATTCATCAGCAGGCCAATCGGGCCGGTCGAACTGATCGTTACCATCTCGATCAATGAGACGATGATGGATACGATGACAGCAGGAATGGCGCCGAACAGAAAGCCGCAGATCGCGATGACAAAGTCTTTGAAGTCAAAGGTCAGAAAGCCCGCGATGTTGACAGGGATCAACTTCGAGAGCGCCATGACCGCATAAGCCAGCGCGATAAACATGCCCAGACAGGCGATTTCCTTGATACCGAATTTTGGTTTTGTTTTTTCCATGATTCAATTCCTTTCTTTACATTGGATTATAAGGAATCTGTTTCATAAAAAGAACCCTGCGCAAACAGGGCTTCACGAAAATCATAATAGACTCGTTTCTCTCATCCGGACTATAACCGTCGGTTCAGGAATCTCACCTGATCAACCCCGGAGGGCTCGCAGACTTTACTGCCGGTGGGGAATTTCACCCCGCCCCGAAACAGATTAATTATGTTGGGATTATAGCGCGGTATTTTCGTCTTGTAAAGTGGGAAAGTGCCGGGAGGTCATTGAGAATGTGAATGGGGTAATTTATTCTGCGGCGTGATATAATGATGGCAAAGAAATGGAGAAGGAATGATGGAAACAAAGGACTATTTTCAGACGAAAATGCTGACGGATCGTATCACACAGATCCGTATGCCGGGCAATGTAATGACATATCTGGTAAAAGGCGATACGAGTGCGGTCCTGATCGATACGGGCTGTGGGCTCGGACCATTCCGCGCATTTGTGGAAGGACTGCTGGATGGTCTGCCGTATGAGGTGGTTCTGACACACGGACATGTGGACCATGCCGGCGGAGCATCGGAGTTTGGACGCGTCTTTTTGCACGAGAAGGACCATGTGCTGGCGGCAAAGCACACATCAAAAGAAATCCGGAGTTTATATCTGAGGAATCAATTTCCGGACTTTCTGCCGGAGGACTTGGTGGAACCGAAGGAGGAAGGTTATCTGCCACTATCTTATGGGCAGGTCTTTGATCTGGGCGGGGAAGAACTGCGGATCGTTAACATGGGAGGCCATACACAAGGAAGCGTTGGCATCCTGTTCCCGCACGAACGGATCCTGCTGTCGGGGGATGCCTGCTGTTCGTTTACGCTGTTGTTTGCGCATGAAACTTCGCTTTCAATTCCAGAGTATTGTGAGAATCTTTGTCGTTTGATGGAAGAGCATGGCGATGCGTTTGAACAGGTCATTTATTCCCATCCGCATAATTACGGCGGGCCGGAGGTCATTTGGCAGATGATAGAGTTGTGCGGGGAAATCCTGGGCGGCCTGGATGACCACATCGGGAGCAGGACATTGGAAGGGGATGTTGCCTATCTGGCCAAGGCTGTGGATGACCATGGACGGCGGAAAGACGGCAAGATCGCAAACTTGTTATATACGGAGGAGAACCTGATATTTGTAGACAATCGCAGAAAATGATATAATTTGAGCGACTAAAAATATAACATGCGACGGTCTGTGAGGGGGTCACGGCCGGCCGCGGAGAGGAGAAGATATGAATATCCCTGAAGAGTTTTTGACAAATCAAACATTTGATTCACGTGCCATCGGCTTTAACCGTCAGCTGCTTCCGCAGATGATCATGGGCGGGCAGTATGGCGATACCAACATTGGCTACAAGGTCTATCCGGATGGCAAGGTCTGGGTTTGCCTGTATGGCCCGACGGCGAATGAAGTCACGGCAGGCTATCCGGAGAACATGGTCAATTTGGAAAAAGACGAGACCGGCATGTGGAGCGGCACGATCCAGTATGAGGATCCTGGTTTGAAGCAGCTGATCTTTTATGTAGATGGCGTCCGCATCATGAACCCGCTGGCACCGAT
>JAFZKG010000027.1 GCA_017553695.1 Lachnospiraceae bacterium | reverse complement strand
GTGACGTGATGCTGATGGATGTTCCGGCTGACACGAGGGCAAAGGAACTGGGCGATATACGGATGGCGAATAACATCCTGATCGGTGCGTTGCTTGGATATACAAAGATGCTTCCGGCAGAGGCTCTTAAAGCCGGGATCCGGGCAAAGATGGCCGGAAAACCGGAAGAGGTGATCGAGCAGAATGTGAAGGCGTTGATGGCAGGCGTGGAGTTTGGCGCAGATATGACGCACACGCAACAGATCGAACCAAAGGTGCAGAAAGACTGCAGATACGGTATCGATAAGACGACAGTCGGCGAAATATTAGATACGCCGGAGCTGCGCGCGATCGTGGAAAAGCTTTTCCCACAAGTACTGAATCATCCGCTGCTTGAGGCTGGCCGTACCTTTAAGTTTGTGGATGCGATCCCATACATGAAAGATATGATAAGCGACGACGACCTGGATAACTTCCAGGATGCGTTAGAAGAATTGGGATAAAAAATCTACTTGCATAGTAAGCAGAACGGAGAAAACATGATTAAAGCCCCATGGAAGGATCAGTTAGGGGAAATACCTTTTCATCTTGATTATTTCGAGGGAACCATGTACGAGGGTGTCCGAAATTGCGCAGAACGATACCCGGATTATATAGCACTCGATTTTATGGGAACAACTGTAACATACAAAAGGATGTTACACGAAATAAACAGATGCGCCAGAGCATTGAGAACGATCGGCGTTCGAAAAGGGGACAGAGTCACTATCGCACTTCCGAACTGCCCGCAGGCCCTCTATGCATTTTATGCAATCAACCTGATCGGCGCGGTATCGAATATGGTTCATCCGTTATCAGCGGAAAAAGAACTGGAGTTTTATATCAATGAATCAGGCAGTGGCACGATCATAACCCTGGATCAGTTTTATGGAAAAATTGATGCAATACGGGAAAGAACGAATCTCGTGAATGTTGTTATTGCAAGTGTGAAAGACGAGATGACAAGACCTCTGAAGGCAGGTTATATGCTTACGGAAGGCCGTAAGATCAAACAAATCCCGAAGGACGCACCTGTGATCATGTGGAAAGACTTCATGAACCTGAGCAAAGCATGCTTCTGGAAATATGAGGAACACATGGAATCGGATGACACTGCTGCCATTCTTTATTCCGGCGGGACGACAGGCACGAACAAGGGAATCGAGCTTACGAACAAAAATTTCAATGCGCTTGCAGCACAGATCACGGCGACAAATCCGATGTTCCGGCCAGGTGACAAGATGCTGGCCGCAATGCCTATTTTCCACGGCTTTGGCCTGGGTGTATGCATACATGCGATGCTTTTTAATGGCGGGCGGTGCATACTTGTCCCAAGGTTTACCCCAAAGAGTTACGCAAGGGATATGGTAAAAAAGAGATGCAACTTCGTTGCCGGTGTGCCTACGCTTTATGAAGCAATCATGAGGCTTGACAAGATGGATAAGGCAGATCTGAGTTGCCTCAAAGGTGTGTTCTCGGGCGGAGATTCTCTTTCAGCAGAACTCAAGAAAAGATTTGACAAGTTCCTTTATGATCACAATTCCAATATACAGATCAGGGAAGGCTACGGTGCCACAGAGACTGTCTCGGCGTGCTGTCTTACTCCTCCATCAAAGCATAAAGAAGGCAGCATTGGAATCCCGTTTCCTGACACTTATATCAAAATCGTTAAGCCAGGTACGGATGAAGAACTATCCTATGGGGAAGAGGGAGAGATCGTACTTTCCGGCCCTGCGGTCATGAAAGGTTATATGAACAATCCGGAAGAAACAGCGCAGACGCTGAGAGTCCATGCGGACGGCATGAAGTGGTGCTACACAGGGGACCTCGGCATGATGGACAAAGAGGGCTTTGTATATTTCAGGGGCCGTGCCAAGAGGATGATCGTCAGCTCCGGCTATAACATCTATCCGGCGCAAATGGAAAATATCCTTGACGCAAACAGGATGGTGCAGAGGAGCTGTGTAATAGGCATCCCGGATCCTTATCGAATGCATAAGGTGAAAGTATTTATTGTTCTTAAAGATGGGTTTGAACCGACCGAAGAGACCAGACTGAGACTATTGGCCTATTGTAAAAAGAATGTCGCCAGATACGCCATGCCTTATGACATCGAATTCCGGGAGGAACTTCCGTTAACAATGATCGGAAAGGTAGCTTACAGACAGCTGGAAGAGGAAGAACTTCACAAAGGAGATCATTCATGACGATCAGACAATGCGCACTGGATTGCGAAGCATTTGCGCAGCTGAAGCATATATATGAGAACAGGGAGGAGATCCCTGCCAAAATGCGCGCCGATGGTGTAAAGGTCATCGGCAAGTTGGGCTGCGACGTTCCGGATGAACTGATCATTGCAGGCGGGATGCTGCCGGTGCAGATCTACGCAGACCCGGAAAAAGAATTAAAAGAGACGAATGTCTATCTCGAATACGCTTTCGATCCGATGGTCCGTGCACAGTTCGAGAAGATCGTAGACGGCACATATGCAGGGCAAATCGATGCGCTGGCTATCTCGAACAGCACCGATGTGCTTATTCGCATATATCTGTATCTGCGTGAACTGCACAGGGTTGAGCCGGATAAGGCCATACCTGAAGTGGAGTTTATCGACTGGCTCTTCACCCGTAAACCAATGCATGAGGCACGCAATGAGTTGATCGCGAAGATCTTCTGGGAAACCGCCGAGAGGTGGGCAGGACGAAATATCACAGAGGGTGAGTTTTTTGAGGCTGCAAAGCTGTGCAATGATAACAAGGCTGCCCTGCGCCGGATGCAGGCGCTTAGATGTGAGGGCCGGATCAGCGGCTGTGAGGCATTGGTGATCATCGGCGCAGGCTTTTTCATGGAGAAGGCGGCACACACAGAGCTGGTGAATACCGTGGCAGATGCTGCTGCACAGTGGCCGGTCATCGATGCACCAAAGGTGTTTTTTACAGGCAGCAACCAGGAGGATACGAGCCTTTATGAGATGATTGAAAATGCAGGATTGCTGATCGCCTCAGAGGATCACGACTGGGGCGCCAGAGTTTATGACAGAGACGTTAACCTTGACTTCACCCCTGTCCGCGGACTGGCAGATTGCTACATGCTGAGAGAGTTTTCCGGCAAAAAAGCATTCGTCAGCCAGAGAGTGGCTGCGCTGAACCGTGAGGTCACTCAGACTGGAGCAGAGGGAGTCATTTTCTATACGAACCAGTATGAAGAGGCGGCCAGCTGGGATTATCCAAGTCAGAAAGAGAGCCTTGAGGCAGCAGGCAGGAGGACGTTCGGACTTTTCAAGATGCTGTGGCCGTGTGATAGAAACGAAGGTCTGGCAGATGCATTTGCCGGCCTGGCAAAGTCTATGAAGGGAGGCACGGACTGATGGCAGAAGAGAAAGTCAGCAAGTCTGCCGCTGTGAAAAAACTGCAGGCAACAGCCGAAGCCTCCGCTTATCAGAAGGCCTGGTTTGCTGACCTGAAAAAGCGAGTGGAAGCAGGAGAGGATTTTGCATATCTGAACGCCGACGTTCCTTTGGAGGTCCTGCGTGCCATGGATATTCCATTCGTCGTGAACCAGTGGTGGGCCGCGATCTGCGGAGCCAAGCGCATGACGAGAAAGTACTTCGGACTTCTGCGCGATGCAGGATACCGGGATGATCTGTGTTCTTACTGTGCGACGGCTTTTGCAGAGAGTCTGGATCCCGACGATCACAAGATCGATCCGGAGACGGGCAAGGAGCTCGGCCCCTGGGGCGGGCTGCCGACGCCGACGATTGCGATCACCAGGCTGACCTGTGATTGCCAGAGTAAGATATTTGAACTCTTCGCAAAGAATCACGGTGCTGATTTTTATGTGATAGAGAATACAATAGCCCGCAAGGCTCCGCTGAACTGGTTTGAATTAGACGAGGACCGTTGGGAGGAACTATACGATGAAGACCGGCTCGACGCCGCGGTCTGGGAACTCAAAGAACTGATCAAATTCCTTGAGCACAAGACTGGTAAAACGTTCGACATGAACAAGTTCAAAGAAGTCATGGAGCTGATCAACGAGCAGGAGGGCTGGTATAAGAAGTTGCGCGACCTGATCGCCGAATGTCATCCGGTGCCGGTTACCGTTGTGGATACGATCAACGCCGTCATGCAGGCACAGTGGCAGAGGGGAACCCGATGGGCAGCCGACCACGCGAGGCGGCTCTACGAGGAAGTAAAAGCGCTCGTCGATAAGGGAGAGGCTGCCGTACCGAATGAGAAGTACCGGCTGATGTGGCTTGGAAGAGGCATCTGGACGGATTTCGCTTTCTATCAGAGATTCGAACAGAAATACGGAGCCGTATTCATCTGGACGATGTACCTGGCTATGGGTGCAGATGCATACATCCGGAATCACGTCGAGAAGGACCCGTTGCGGGCACTGGCTGCGCGATATATCGGCATGGAGGATTTCCTCCACATGCCACCGTGGAACTCGCAGTGGTACATCCAACAGGCCAAGCAGAATGACATCGACGGCGTCGTCTATATGGTGCCGGAGAACTGCATGCAGGCCGTCGAAGGCAGCTATTTCATCAAGAAGGCACTTGAGGAGAAGGGATACCCGGTGCTGATCTTCAAGGCGGATCCGGTCGATGAGCGGAAATGGAACGCTGAGACCATGGGTGGCCTTGTTGACAAATTCATAGAGACCAGAGTCATACCAAATAAAGACAGTAAAGAAAAGGAGAAATGATCATGGGACACGGACCTTTAAGCGGATACCGGATTTTGGACATGACACAGTTTGAGGCAGGTACCGTCTGCACGGAAATACTTGCATGGCTCGGTGCGGAAGTCATCAAGGTCGAACGGCCGGTGACGGGCGAGCAGGGAAGATATTCCCAGGCAGAGCCAGGCATCGACAGTTATGGCTTCCTTGTTGTGAATATGAATAAGAAGTCCGTTACCTGCAACGCAAAGACCCCGGAAGGCCTGCAGCTGATGAAGGACCTGCTGAAGAAGTGTGATGTATTCGTCGAGAATATGGGACCGGGCGCAGTTGACCGGTTGGGACTGAGTTATGAGGCATGTAAGGCAGAGAATCCGGAGATCATCTACGCCTCTCTGAAGGGGTTCGCGAAGGACGGCCCTTATGCAGATTATCCGGCGTTCGATCCGATCGCGACCCATACCGGCGTCATGGTTTCGGTCACGGGTCTCCCGGACCAGCCGATCAAGTCAGGCATCTCTGTAGCGGACTCCGGAACCGGTACGATGATGGCTCTGTCCATTATTGCCGCACTCTTGCAGAAGGAGAAGGAGGGCATTGGCCAAAGAGTTGATGTCGCGATGCAGGATTTCATGATCGGTCTGTCCCGCGCCCAGTGGGAGCCTTATCTGGCAAACGGTCATCCGAACCGTCGTGTTGGCAACGGCATGCCGCTGGAGGACGTGGCTCCATCCAACACTTATCCATGCAAACCTTTCGGAGCAAACGATTATGTACATATTTACGCTTCCCGTCATCCAGGCAGCAAGCAGTGGGATATCCTTTGTGACGTTATTGGACGTCCTGACCTGAAGCAGGATGTATGTCCGGAGATGTCTACCCCTAGGAAACGTTTTGAGAATGTTGAGATGTGCGACAGCGCGATCGCAGCATGGTGTGCGCAGCATACGAAACATGAGGCCATGGATATCATGTGCAAAGCTGGCGTGCCTGCTGGTGCCCTTCTGGACTGCGACGATATCACGAATGATCCGCAGTACTACGAGCGCGGCATGATGGTCGAGATTGACCATCCGGAACGTGGCAAAGTAAAACTCCCTGGTTTTGCGCCGAAACTCTCCGCTAACGAGATTGAGTATCTGCCTAGCCCGGCGCTTGGCGGTGCTAACGAGGAGATCTACGGAGGCCTGTTGGGAAAGACAGCAGAAGAACTTGCCGAGCTGAAAGCTAAGAAAGCGATTTAGGTGACAGGGAGACGGACATGAAAGTTTTATGACAGGTGCAGGCGGCGGCATGGGCTTTGAGAGTTTCAAGGCGATGCTTCCGGACCTTGGGACACTCTACGATCTTGTGATCCTTCTGCGCGACAGCGAAAAGAATCGCAAGTTGTTTGCACCATATGCGGATACGAAAGGTCTGACGATCCGCTGCATGAACCGGATGAACTGCGGGAGTATCCGAAAGAAGTCACGGAAATTGATGAATGAGACACAGATGCCCTTATTTGACTCGTATGTCTTCTGCAAGCACGACAAACTGATCACCCTCGCAAAGTGTCAGTGTGGCAGGCTTCCCATTTTTAATTTTGTAAGGGCTTAAAACAGCTTCTCCCTGGGACATCAGCTTGTATCCTAAGAAGATCTCGTGCTTTTCTGCGACAGCTTCCGATATGGAAAAAAGATCCACTTCCGTTTCGCCGTTTATGCTCAGATAATAGATAGCAGGCTTGATATAGATTTCATACCCTTCCGAGACAAGCAGGTTTTCAAAGACATCTTTCAATTCACGGTTCTCCGCGATCTGCGACATCATCAGGGCTGCGATATTTCTACTGACAACAAAATCACTTGTCATTAAAGCATCCGCCAGATTCTGGTTTGCTACGCTGCGCATTTCACTGGTTACTCCGAAATCGTTTTCCGGATGGAGCATCTTATAATGCTTACAGTAAAGAAGGGATCGGAGTGATTTTGCGTCGGCTTTTTTATCGTCCGCTGTCTGACCGGACATGATGAGAAGAAAATCAGGCTGACATTGATCGATCAGCTTTTCCAGGTTCGCATATTCATAAACGTCATCGACGTCTTCCCGTGGAGCTTTGGTAGGAATCTTCTCTATTGAAAGGGAGGAAGCATTGTCATATGCGTTCAGGTCATTCATAACCTCATTATCAAAGACTGCATCCAGGTCATTCGGATCAGCAGCAATGTAGATCAGGGATCCGGAACTGAGATAATCGCTCATTTCTTTCAAAACGTCCGGCAATTTTGTATTACAGTCAATGATCAGTACAGTGACCGGCTTATCTTCATATACATTCGTCGGTGGATCATAAACCGTCTCCGGCAAATCTTTTCCGATCATGATCCGGTTATCATCCTCTTCCAATACAATCAGTTTGCAGTCCTCATCAAACACGACTTGATTCGGGTCATCGATGATCACTTTTCCCTGCGCATCGATCACTCCGATAGCGATTGCGCTCTGAATACGCTGGTTGATCTCACGTATGGTTTTTCCACTTAATTTTTCAAATACTTCCCGATCCTGGCCTTCGTTCCTGATGATATAAAACTCATTACCGGCATAATCAAATATTTCAATGAAAACCTTGGAAAGACCCATCTGCCGGGAGGTATGTGTCATGATCCTGGATATCGTGCTCTCAAGCATCAGTAGTTCCAGACGGTCATTTCCTACAGATAAGGATTCTTCTGAGGAATTTGTGTCGTTTCCTGCGATCCGCGCTGCAAATTCGTATTCTTTCCGGTTGATCACGGCAGTCACAAATGCTTTTGTATTCTCACAACTGTTGAGCAGCTGTGTACATGCGATAATTGTTTTTATCGTATCGAAATCACTTTCCAGGGCAACGATGATCGACTTGCTTGTTTCAATGGAACATCTTTTCAGGTCTGTTTGATTATATGGTTCGCCGCTTCGGCAGATGACCTTAATGTTACCTGTATTCGGAAACTGGGCACGGATACGTTCTTCCATTTCCTGCTTGTCATTCACATCCATGACGACGACTGCGTTCCGTTTCCCCTTTTGGTTATCATAAGCCTCAATCAGTTCACCGATAATGATGAATGTTGACTCATTAAAGCCAAGGATCACCACGTGGTCCTTCTCGATAACCGCCTCAAGGCCTTTAGACAATTCATTCATACGGCTCGAGATACCGTCGTTAATTGCACCGATCAGCAAAGCTGTGAAGAAGACGCCGCATAAAGTTGCAAGCAGCATAAGGAACAGAAAGATAACGGAGCCATAGTCACCAGCCAATACACCTGGATCAAGTGTATGAGTGAGGGTTCCCCATAAGGCTTCCGCAAATGTCATGCCTCTGTTGGAACAGAAAAGAATAATGAGTAATGCCAGAATAACAATGATTACACCTGTGACAATAAATAGCAATACAACCATGGAAATGGCGCCCCTTGACAGCCACAGGTCAAAGTAATATTGGAATAATTCCTTCAGCGATCTTCCGTTTTTCTTCTTGTTCATAGCCTTCCCCTTTTCCTGTTGTTAAGAAAATCCCTTTTCGCGTAGTATAACACGCAATCAGATAAAAATGAAATCGGCAATAAGACCTTCCTAAAAAAAGAAAGGGTTCGGGGTGCTCTCACCGAAGTTTTGGTCAGCATGCTTTGTACGGAACAGAGAGGCAATCTCATCAGCAATCTGATTCAGGTATTGCTTGTCGCCGGATTCCTTATAAACCAAATTGATCGGAACGTAATTCGGCAGCGGGATATATCCAAAGCGGGTAGCCGCTTCGACGTTCTCCCATTTGGTGATCAGCATGGCGCCTTTTCCACAGGACATACGGAACAGGGCGGAGATAAAACTGTTGTAGGACTTGATATCCGGGTCAGAGCCGTAGCTATTGCATACCCGCTTGATCGTTTTGGAAAATTTATCTTCGATCTGCTGGCTGTTAAAGATCAGAATATCTGCGTTCTGCAGATCAGAGAGCGACTGCGCATCTCCATAGTGCTGTTTGGAATATAGTAATCCGCAACTGGTCTCTGCGACCTGAAGAACGGAATACCCATACTGAAGCGGCCGCTGGGATTCATAAGTCAGGATAAAATCCAGCTTGCCGCTCTGCAGCCGGCTGAACAGATCCGACATGAGAAATCCTTCAATTTCCAGTGAGACGGAAGGTTTGCTGGAGTGAAAATGATCGATGAGCAGGTCATAAAAGAAATCCGGATTCCAGGTGACCGGGCATCCCAAACGGACCGTCTGCATGGAGGCGCTTGCAAATTGGCGAACAGATGCAAGCGTATCCTGATAATCGTTTTTCATTTTTACGAAGAAATCATAGAGAGTCCGTCCGGCCGGTGTGAGCTGCAGCTCTCCTCCATGGCGGTCGAGCAATGTCAGGCCGAGTTCCTCCTCCAGTTTTGCTACGCTTTTGCTGACTGCCGGTTGTGAGATGTACAGAGTCGTCGCTGCCTTTGCAAAACTCTGCTCATTTACAACCGTTACAAAGCATTTGATCTGTCCGAATGTCATCGTTTTTCCTCCAATACATAACTAAAAGGTTATAAACATATTGCTGTAATTCAATTAGATTTTCAAGTGTTTTCTTGATATAATAAAACAAAATAATGAGGGAGAGTCCATGTTTTTTTGTACATGTTGACGAAAATATCCGACACATAATCCCTGATGAAAAAAGAAAGGAATGATTCGTATGGAAGATAAGTATGTTCTGAAAGTCCGCAACCCGCGCGGCGTCCGTAAGGAAGGTATCCAGGGCCTGACCGCGCCACGTATCGATGCGATAGAGGGAAAGAAGATCGCTATCATGTATACGCTTCCTGAGAGCATCTTCTTCAGCAACGCTCTCGCAAAACTGATGCAGGAGCGCTATCCGACCGCTAAGATCGACTGCATGCTGGTCGGCATCAGCACGATCAAGGAGAACATCGAGATGCTCCGAAACTACGATGCTTTTATTGATGGTGTCCGCCTTTCCGGCGGCTGGCAGACGGAGCCGGTCACGGAATATGAGAAAGCGGGCATACCGGGTATTCACATGTGCATCGAGACCATGCACCGGCAGGCGGAGTTCAGCATGATCACCCACGGCGTTCCAAGCGTCAGACTCGTGTCGATCCCAGCGATGCTGTGGATCAATGCTGAGAATAAACCGGAGAAATATCCGCCAATCGCGGAGTATATGCTGGATCAGATTGTCAAAGCACTGACGGATCCGTTGACAGAAGAGGAGAAAAATCCGCATCCGCCGGAGTGCGATTTCGATTTCAACGATCTGACTTTCGAGGGCGAGAACTACGAAGATGCCCTTGCAAAGTTTGAGGATTATTTTGAAAAACACGGCATGACAGACGGAATTCCGGCACTTCCGCCGACACCGGAGGCAGTCGAAAAACTGCTCGAAGGCACCACCCGTGACCGTAACGAGGTGCTCGACGGAGTCATGCAGCCGGGCAATGGTATTGTGACCATTGAAAAGATCGCGATCAATGCTGCCATGGCCGGCGCGAAACCGGAATACATGCCTGTCATCATTACTGCTATAGAACTGTTGATCGATCCGGACTTCCTGTCCTGGCATGCACTCGCTGCCATCAATAGCGATTCACTCGTCATTTATGTCGGCGGCCCAATCGCCAAGGAGATCGGCATGAGCGGCCGCGGTGCATTCTTCGGACCGGGCAATCCGGCCAACAACATTATCGGACATGCGATCAGCCTCTGCGCACTGAACATGGGCTGGATCGAGTTTGAATATCACGGCGGCATGTATGGTCAGCCGTCCCGCTTCTGCAACTTAGTCTTTACAGAGAACGAGGAACTCAGCCCTTGGGAAACCTACTCCGTCTCCCGCGGCTTCAGCCCGGAGGAGAGCACAGTCATGGTGGAAGAAGTCTTCTACATGGACGGCGTCTTCCAGCTCGGCAATCTGGCGATGCCTTCCGGTCTCTGGACCAGAGGTCTGTACGGCGACATCGACAACATCGCTGACAAAGCCGTCGGCGCACATCCGATGCTGGAGGGCCTTACAAAGAAAAATAAAGCGGCTACCAATGCAGCTGCCAAGTTCTTTGGCGACGGAGGCGTCCTGCCGGCCATGATGGGTCAGGCATATGGCGTGATCCTGTATCCGGGCGAGGCACAGCAACTGGCTGACGCAGGATTTACCCGTGAATCGCTGGCTCGTTATATTGCCGACCGTAAGGCAATTCCTTGGGAGGAATTCGATGAGGAAACGCAGGGCCAGATCCGGGAGATCGCAGAGCAGGAGATCATGCCTGGACTGACGTTGGAAAATTGTCAGCCGGGCGGCAAGATCCCGGTGATGAACTCCAACCGTCTTGCCATTTTCGTTGCCGGCCATATGTCCGGACAGACGCTTGGCCTCAAATGCATGGGCAGTTACGGCGGCAGATTTGCTAGAGTGGAAGGATTAAACCCTTGCGATCCGCCATTCCATATCAAGAAGATCACCGGCGCAACAAAGACAGAAGCCGGAAGATAAAGAACAAAATCTACATTTTGAAAGGAGGCTTCATATGCCAGAAATGATCATGCCACCGCCACAGGCGGAACAAATATCGGAAAATGTATATCGTCTTGAACAGGGATTCGTCCGTTTCTTCCTGTTTATCGGCGAGGAGAAAGCGCTCCTGGTGGATGCAGGGTTCGGCGGAAAAGAAAACCTGAAAGAACTCGTCGCTTCCCTGACGGATAAACCAGTGCAGCTGGTGCTGACGCACGCGGATCCGGACCATAACGGATACCTTGCAGAGTTCGAACAAGCCTATATGCATGAGGCAGAATTCCCGGCTTGCCAGGAGATCGCGCAAAGTGCAGGCACAGAACTATGTGCGCTGGCAGACGGTGATGTGATCAATATCGGCGGCAGATTCTTTGAGGTGCTGCATGTACCTGGCCATACACCGGGCAGCCTTGCATTCCTCGACCGTGTAAACCGCATCATTGTAACGGGTGATCTGGTTTCGTCGATGATGCCGGTCTTCCTGTTTGGAGAAGGCCGTGATCTCGATGCTTATCTGAGATCCTTGCAGCGGCTGTCAGCAATGAAAGGTTCATTTGACCAGATCTATCCAAGCCATGGCGTGTTCCCACTGACATCAGATTATGTTGATAAGATGCTCACCGCAGCAAACAAGTACCGCGCGGGAGAGCTTCAGGCACAGGATCCGCCAATGCCGCTTCCTGCAAAGATGTATATGGACGGTGATGTCGGATTTTACTTTTGAGGATAAAGATATGAAAGGGATCGTATTTAATATCGTTCACGGCTCTATGGTGGACGGCTACGGCATCCGGACCACAATCTTCCTGAAGGGCTGTCCTTTGCGCTGTAAATGGTGTTGCAACCCGGAGGGACAGAAATATGATCCGGAGCTGCGCTATGTCTCCATGTTATGCAAGGGCTGCGGAAAATGCATCGACATCTGTCCGGAAGGCGTCATCGCAATGAGCAAAGAAGGTGAACCAGTGATCATTGACCGAGAACGCTGCACAAACTGCATGAAGTGCATCGACTCCTGTTTCTTTGGAGCGCTGGAAACGTTTGGTGAATATTACACCGTGGATGAACTGTTTGACATCATCCGGCGTGACGCGACCTACTACAAGTCATCCGGCGGCGGAGTGACCATCGGCGGCGGGGAAGCATCGATGCATACCGATTTCACGCTGGCGCTGATCCGCAAATGCAAGGAAAACTTTATTCATGTGGCAGTTGACACCTGTGGATATACCATCAATGAAAAAGCTTTTCAGGTCCTGTCGGAAGCAGATCTCCTGCTGTACGACATAAAGGGAATGGATCCGGAAAAACATTTACGGGATACCGGTGTTTCCAACGAACTGATTCTGTCCAACCTGAAAAAACTGGACAGTCTGAATATCCCGGTCATCATCCGGATGCCACTGATTCCTGGACACAATGACTCGGATGAGGACATTGAGAAAGCCGCAGAATTCCTGTCCACACTGAAAAATCTGGATCGTGTGGATCTGATGAACTATCACACGTTCGGCGTGATCAAATACGCCCAGATCGGAAAGAACTATGAACTGGACCTTTCGCCGCTGAGTCCGGAACGCCTGGACGAGATCGGTCAGATCTTCGCCAGGTATTCCATCAAGACACAGATCGGCGGCTGAGGTTTCAACCTGAAATCAGAAATACAACACGGGAGGAGGAAACATATATGAGGATGCGAAAAGTCGGGAACACCGACCTGATGGTATCGGAGATCTGTCTTGGCACCGGCTCTTTTGGAGGAGTCGGCATGTATCGGATGAGCGGTAACATCCAACAGGAAGAAGCCAACGAGATCGTGGGCACGGCGCTGGATTCCGGCATCAACCTGTTTGATACGGCAGAGATCTATTCGGACGGAGTGGCGGAGGAGATACTTGGAAAGGCGTTGGAAGCACGCAGAAAAGAAGCCGTGATCCTTACCAAAGTGGCGCCAAAGCGTCCGGACGGGAATGGTGGCGGCGGTTATACCTATGACCACATCATAAAAGTTTGCGAGGGGTGCCTGACACGTCTTCGTACCGACTACATCGATATTTTTGAACTGCACATTTTTGATCCGATCGTTCCGATGGAAGAAGCGCTCAGGGCGCTGGACGACCTGGTCCGTCAGGGAAAAGTCCGTGCCATCGGGTGCTCCAACTTCAGCGGATGGCAGATGATGAAAGGACTTGCCATTTCGGATGCAAATGATTACGCGCGCTTCTCCTCACTGGAAGCGAAATACTCCCTGATCGTGCGTGATCTGGAGAACGAGTTAATCCCATGCGCCGTTGATCAGAACGTAAGCATCTTTGCGTACAGTCCGCTCAACGGGGGATTTTTAAGCGGTAAATACGACCGTGACAAACCATGGCCGCAGGACGCACGCTTCCCATCCAAGGAAGCCGCAGGTCCGTGGGCCGTGGATTATGATATTTTGTATAACATTGTGGATGCGATGAAGAAGATCGCCGAAGAACGGGGCGTCAGCGTTTCCGATGTGGCACTGAACTATCTGCTGCAGAAACCAGCCGTGACTTCCCTGATCATTGGCGTCCGCAAGATTGATCAGCTCAAAGCAAACCTGACCGCCAGCGACTGGGATCTGACCGCTGAAGAAGTAGCGATCTTAGATGGTGTCAGCCGGCCGGCAGATCTCTATCCTTATGTGGATCAGAAGATGGGCTTCGTGGTCAGCAATGCCTGATGAGTGGTCCTGATAAACAGTACGAAAACAATTAAAATAATAGAAGGAGGCTACGCTATGAAAATTTACAGCCCATGGGCAGAGATCGACAACGAAGGAGCCATTGCCCTGAATCCGCGTCTGGATACGCTGGAAGGCAAGACGATCGGTCTTTATGCCCATTTCAAAGGACACTCCCCGATCATGCTCCAGGTCGTTGCAGACCTGCTGCAGGAACGTTACCCGACTGCAAAGTTCAAGAGCATCCAGCTCAAAATCGATACCGCGGAAGCGGTCAATATTCCGGAGTTTGACGCAGAACTCAAAGAGTGGTTGAAAGATGTTGACGGCGTTATCACTGCTTACGGTGATATGGGATCCTGCTGCATGTTCCACGCATACAATACGGCTTACGTGGAGCGGCTGGGCAAGCCAACCGTCATGATCTGTCATGAAGAACTTCTGGCAGCAGGTCAGAAAGGTGCTTCCTGCAGGCAGTGCCCGAACCTCCGCTTCGTTACAACATGGCTGCCGGATATGAGCTGGTTTCCGGTCATTGATGACAAGGTCATCAACGGCATGATGAAACCGGCATTCTCCGCCTGCCTGGATCAGATCATTGACGGACTGACAAAACCTTTGACCGAAGAAGAAAAGACACCTGTCATCCGCAGTAATGCAGAGGCAGAGCCGTTTGAGGTGGATTCTCTCGATAACATCAGTGACCTGTTCTATCAGCGTGGCTGGACCTGCGGCGCACCGATCATCGCTCCGACAGAAGCAGCCGTCGAGAACATGCTGCGTGGAACAGACCTGCCGCGTGATTACGTGGTCGGACTGATTCCACCGATGAACGGCAAAGCAACCGTCGAAAAGATCGCAATCAACGCAGTGATGGCAGGGTGCCTGCCGACCTATCTGCCGGTACTGATCGCTGCTGTTCGCGCCATGACGGATAAGAAGATCCATCTGGAAGGCTGGACCTGCTCGCGCGCAAGCTGGTTCCCGCTGATCACCGTCAGCGGCAAGGTCGCAAAAGAGATCGGTGTATATTCCGGCCTGGCAGCTTATACGAAGGCATCCGCCACGATCGCGCGGGCATTTACATACATCATTATGAATATTTCCGGCGTGCGTCCGGGCATTGAAGATCTGAGTGAACCGAACCATGAATCCCGTCAGGGTGTCTGCATCGGTGAAAACGAGGAAATGAACCCATGGAAGCCGCTGCATGTCCGCTTCGGCATTGATGAGAATGACTCCGCAGTCACTGTGATGTGGCCGGAAGAGCGTGCCGAAGGACACGGCGCAAATCCAAAAGAATGCTTTGATACGATGTTCCGCATCAACTATTCCGGTTATGACAAAGGCGTAGCCTATGTGATGACACCGGGTTTTGCAAAGGAACTATATAATGCCGGGCTCACCTCGCAGGACATGGTCATGGACTATGTGAAAGAATACTGCCGCCAGCCGGCATCCGAAGTCGCTTACCGCTGGCTGACCGGAAGCAACCATCTGCCGGAAGGCGTCGTTCTGCCATTCGATGATAAAAACGGCAGCATCCGCAAGTTCTGGTCGACCGACCATATGCTGATCGTTGTTGTCGGTGAAACGCAGGGAGGTACCTGCATCACACTGGCAGGAGGCGGAGAACACGGCGGCCCGGCTTGCTGCAAGATCGAACTACCGGCAAACTGGGATGATCTTCTGGCAGAGTATGCGGACATCAAGCCAACCTATCATAACTATTGATTTTGAGAGGTGATGATATGACAGCAGAAGAACGTATCCAAATATTAAAAGAAGCGATCCGCATTGAGCCGGAGTTCTGCATTGAGCGGGCACGGCTGTATACGGAATCGCATAAAGAAACAGGAGCTTTGCCGCCGGCACTTCGCAGAGCAAAAGCGATGGAAAAGATCATGACGGAACGTTCCGCCATCATCTTTGATCAGGAATTGCTCGTGGGCAATCCAACGTCCAAGCGTGTTGCGGCACCGATCCTGGCCGAGGTCGCGTGGAAATGGTATATCGACAATGAAACTTCGTTCGGCCCTCCGGGAGAGCACATCGATGTGGAGGCCGGACTCACCGATGAGGAAAAACCGGTATTCCGGGAGATTCTTCAGTATTGGGATGGATAGTGTCTGCGTGACCAGTGGCTGGCCGTGGTACCGCAGGAATACTGGGAGATGGAGAACTTCGCCTGGATGCAGAGCAGCGGCAACCCGAGTGCCGGTTATTACTTTGCGCACTGCATCCCGGACTATGAGATCGTCCTGAAGAAAGGAATCCTCGGCATCATAGAAGACGTGGACGCGCGTCTCGCACAGCTTGATCCGTTGGATCTGGGTAATAAGGATGCCATCATTTTCCTGAAGGCAATGAAGATCAGCTTAGCTTCCGTGATCGTTTGGGCACAGCACCTTTCTGAGGAAGCAACCAGACAGGCGGAAGCATGTGCAGATCCGCAACGGAAAGCCGAGCTGGAAAAGATCGCGGCGATCTGCAGCAAGGTTCCGGCAAATCCGGCAGAGACCTTCTATGAGGCACTGCAGGCAGTCTGGATCACTTATATCGCCATCATGCAGGAGAGCTGGGGACCGGGCGTCGGCTTTGGACGTATGGACCAGTATCTGTATCCATATTACCGCAAAGACATCGACAGCGGCGAGATCACCCAGGATGGGGTAAAAGAACTGATCGCCATGCTGTATCTGAAACTCAACGAGTTAGTGAATCCGTTTCCGGTAGGCAAGAGCACCGCCGGAACGCTGTCCGGCATCACCCTTGGTGGTGAGTCCCGTGACGGCACCCAGCAGACGGAAGAACTGGCGATCCTGTTCCTGGAAGCAGAGGACATGGTTGCAATGATCGAGGACCTTGTCGTCCGCATCCATCATTCCAACTCCGATGCTTTCCTGTATCGTGCCTGCCAGCTGGCGACATCTGTCCGCGGCAAGATCAAGTTCCTCTGTGATGAAACAGTTTACAAACAGCAGATGAACATGGGCCGGACCTATGCGATGGCCCGCGAGTACGGCGCAACCGGATGCTTCATCCATACCATTCCTGGAAAGACACATGATCCGGGAACCGATGCGCAGAATCTGCCGATGATGCTGGAGTTGGCTTTGAATAACGGCAGAACGCGTCTATTCGGCAAGAAGATCGGCGCAGAGACCGGCGATCCACGCAATTTCCAGACTTACGAAGAACTTTGGGAAGCCTATAAGACACAGGTCGCCACCGTGGTTCCGCAGTGCCTGATCGGCGTCAGCTATTATCAGTGGCTCTGGGCTACGCAGTTCCCGTCTCCGATGATGTCCGCCCTGTTTGAAGGATGTATCGAACGCGGCAGAGATGTTGTGGATGGCGGCACAGCTCCGTATTCCAGCGTCGGCCTGTGGGTGACAGGAACTGTTAATGTCGGCGACTCTCTCGCTGCAGTGAAGAAAGTCGTTTTCGACGACAAGAAGATCACAATGGCACAGTTGATCGATGCGCTGGATAAAAATTTCGAAGGCTATGAGGACGTGCTGTTCCTGCTGAAGAAAGCTCCGAAGTTCGGCAATGACATCGACTACGTAGATAACATCGTGAGTGACGTCATCTGCAATCTGGCAGATGAATTGGAGAAGATCAAAGGTTATGCAGGCCGGAAATACATGATGGCAGCTGCCACGATCGGCTACAATCAGGCCTTTGGCTTCTTCCTTGGTGCAAGCCCGGACGGAAGAAGAGCACATGAGGCGCTCGGTGAAGGCGGTATCTCACCACATCAGGGACGGAATGTCAGCGGTGCTACGGCAACAACCCGTTCGGTTGCAAAACTGAATCTGGTCCGCAGTGCAGGCGGCAACGTGCTGAACATGAAGTTCGATCCGAGCAGTGTCGATACACCGGCCAAGATGATGAATTTTGTAAACTTCCTCCGTACGTTTGCATCCACCGGAGGAGATGTGATCCAGTTCAATATGGTCAGCAACGAGATGCTGCTTGACGCACAGAAACATCCGGAAAAATACAGAGATCTTTTGGTCCGTGTCGCTACTTACAGCGCATATTTCGTCGAGATGGATCCGATGGCACAGCAGGAGATCATTGACCGTACTACATTTGGGGGATTTTAAATAAACTTTCATGTTAATGAGAAGTTAGAAAGGAGAGGTTAACATGGAAAAACAGAAAGGATTTAATGCTTACAGAAGTAACTTTGGCGGCAGAGGCTGGTTTCTGGTCCTCTTTTCATTGGTGACACATTATCTCGTAACAGCATCCGTCAACACCATGAATGTGACCGCCGGGGCATTCAGCGGTCAGCACGGCTGGAGCACCACCGCGCTGTACTCGTTCCAGACGATCGCAGGCTGGGTGGCCGTCTTTACCATGTTCATAAGCGGCTATCTTGCACAGAAGTATTCACCAAAACTTGTCAGCCTTGTTTCCCTGATCTTCTTTGCGGCAGCGTTTTTCATCTGGGGACACGTAACCGCTTTGTGGCAGTTCCTGGTCGTTCTGATCGTTTTACAGGTATTCGGCTCGGCAGCTTCCTATAATGGAAACAGCGTTTTGATCGCAAACTGGTTCCCGAAGAAAAGAGGCCTGGCGATCGGCTGGGCGACGATCGGTATGCCGCTGGCAGCCGCTACGGGAATCATTCTGACACAGAAACTGCTTGCAAAAGGCGGACTGACATTGCCGTTTTATGTATTCGGCGCAGCGACAGTCGTCATCATCATTTTGGGATTCATCTTCCTGAAAGATTATCCGGAACAGGCCGGATGCTTCCCGGATAATGACAAAACGATGACAAGCGAGCAGGCGAAAGCAATGATGATGGAAGGCATTGAGCAATCCAAAAACAGCATTTGGACTCCGAAAAAATGTTTCAAAACAAAAGAAGTCTGGATGATCGGTATCAGCCTGGGTCTCATGTTCCTGTTTGCAAACGGTGTTATGGGACAGTTTATCCCGAAGGCTTTATCGATGGGATTTGATCTGAATCTTGCCATCGCCATGATGTCAGTAGCCGGTATTTCTGCCTGCTTCGGCAGTTATCTTTGCGGACTGGTCGACGCAAAAGTCGGACCGCGTAAGGCTGCAATCTATACACAT
>JAFZKG010000004.1 GCA_017553695.1 Lachnospiraceae bacterium | reverse complement strand
TCTGATGGGCTGCATGCTGTCCTGCGCAAGCTGCAACAAATGGCTGATGGAGGAAATCTTCCGCACCGATGATTTCGACGCAGAACAAAACGCAATTGCAGACGATGCACTAGGCAAAAATCACGTATTCTTCCTGCCGTATCTGATGGGAGAACGCAGCCCGATCAATGACGCAAACGCGCGCGCCGCATTCATCGGCATGACGATGGACACCAGCCGGACGGACCTTACGCAGGCTGTGCTGGAAGGCGTGGCATTCGGTATCCGCGACAGCCTTGAAGCAGCACGGGCACTCGGCATCGAGCCGGAACGCAGCACACTGTGCGGCGGCGGAGCCAAGAGCATCCTTTGGCGAAAGATTCTCGCGGCCGTATTAAATCTGAAACTGGATATCCTGCAGACTGAGCAGGGACCGGGCTTGGGAGCCGCGATTCTGGCCATGGTGGAAGACGGCGCATACGCAAGCATCGCCGACGCATGCAGCCATATCGTAAAAGTCGTGGAAACGATCGAACCGGATCCGGCCCTTACCGCACTCTACGACGCGCGCTATCAGGAATTCCGCCAGTTGTATCCGGCACTGAAAGACTTCTTCGGAAAACTTGCCGGAGAGTGATCCGGTATTAAAAATGAAATGTTGATCGGGAAGATTTGTTTTTCACAAAAATCCGAGGGCATTTTTCACGAAAAAGCAAGATTTTTCGAGATATGTGAATGGTTCGTACAGACTAGCCAGTCGAAACTGCAATAAAATTAGAGATATGAGAATCAAAAGCCGGGAAGAGAGGTGGTTTTTACCGAAATCCACTCTTTTCACATACAGTTAGCAATGGATAACTTTCTCATATCTCCTATTTTTTTGCTTTTTTATTCAAAATGGCCTCGAAAACCGCTTCTGATAAGCAGTTACCTGCGGTAGAAGCTGGCGAAAACGTGTGCAATAAAAGCAGTGACAGCTGACAGCGGCCGGCACACACCAAAACAACTATTGGAAAATCTTCCGGTGCTTGTTCAGCGCGCTGTAAAGGAGTTCTCCCAGGATGCCGGCCGAGATCACTTCACCGGCGCCGACGGTCAGAAACAGGATCCATATCCCGCCGCCCACTTTGTACGCGAAGTACAGGATGAACGGCACGATGATCATGTTGGAAAGGATTGGCGGAATGGCTGCGAGCCATCTGTTTTTCCGCAGAAGGTAAGTACCGATCGCACCGATCAGCGTTGCAATGCTGCCGAAAACAACGTCCCAGACGATCGCGCCGGACAGCAGATTCGCAATGATGCAGCCGACGAACAGCCCCGGAATCGCGGCCGGAGTAAAGACCGGTAAGATGCATAAGGCTTCGGAAAAACGTACCTGGATCACGCCGGAGGATAGTCCGAGCGCGGAGGCGATCAGCGTGAACACAACATAGAGTGCGGCAATAAGACCGCCAATCGCAAGATTCTTGACTGTAAAAAGTTTCATGTTAAATTCTCCGTAGTTTTGTTTTAAGTGAGGATGGTTTCGAACTTACTGCGCCGCATAATACCATAAATAATAAAACCCTGCAAGCAGAAATGCCCGCAGGGTCCTGAAGTATGTATGGTTCTGTCATGATGGCCCGGAATCATTCCACATCATGTCCGTTGATCTTCCATGTGCCATCCTCCTGTATGATATTCATCTTCAGATGCAGCGTTTCCCCGAAATGTTCAAACGGAACGGTCGCGATAAAATGATATTCATCCAAATGCTCAATCGTGATATTGCCCGTCGGGGTATAGGTCATATAACCCGTTCCGGCATCCAGCAGATACAGGCCTGTCGGGAGATCCTCTTCCTGGACAAGGATGATAAAAGGTGTCTGGCCTTCCGGGTCGTATAAGAACTTCCATCGGTTGTCGATGCATCCGATTGTGAAGTTGTCATATAAAAGCGTGTATATATCCTGGAAATTCTGGATCTCCGGTTCGAGGATCTGGAAATAGCGATAGCCCTCCGGTGAGGTGTAGATAACATCACGATCAACCTGGATCGCACCTGCCCCAACCTTGGTAACATACTGCAGTTTGTCCAGCAGCGTCATCGTGATCTGCACGCACTCCGCGTCAGACGGAACAACCTCTGCTCCCTGATTCGGTTCCGGAGCCTCTTCCTTCGTTTCCGTCGTGGTCTCTTCTTTTGTTTCTGTCTTGGCCTCTGTCGTCGCAGGAACGGTATCCTCTTTCTTATTGCCACAGCCGCAAACAGCCAGGACAAGTACGATCAGGACCGCCGTCAGCAGGCCCCACATTTTCTGCTTTTTCATTTTATCCCTCCTTATGTGAAAATCACATTTATACACTATTCTTGCGGATGCGCTTCCAAAATTGCTGTGATTGCAGGGACCAGATCTTTCTTTCTGGAAATGCCCGGCTCCAACATATAGGAAGTGCCGTCATATATCGCTGTGTCACCGTAAGCAGTTTCGATCACTTCGGCCGCCGCCTCATCGGATGGCAGAAGATACGTGATATTCATGTCATCATGAAAAATACTGATCTGCACAAACGTCATATCCATGCCGGTCTTTTCCGCCATGCCCGGCAGGGTTCCCTTGATGGATTCCACCATCTGCAATGCCGCGTCCTTGTCATAGACATTGATGACGCCGATCGCAAACTTCTGACCGCCGCCTTCATATTCTTTGTAATCGCTCAGGATGATCTCCTCCGCGGTCATACCCTCGTAGGAGAGGGAAGCGATGAACATGTTCTGGTAAAACGCATCTTTGTCATTCAGCCCGGCCAGCTTGCTGAGCGCGCTGAACGCTTCTATATCGGCGGATGTCGTCGAGACGGATTCCAGGTTGACCGTGTCTGAAAGGATCGCGCCAGCCAGGGCAAACGCCACTTTCCCGTCTGGTTCAAACCCGTAATTGCGGTATCGCATCCAGATGATGGTGGATGTTGCACCGATCGGACGGGCATCGTAGATCAGCGGGTTGCCGGTCGTTACGGAGCCGTCTCCGTGATGATCGATGATCATGAGAATGCTGGCATCCTTCAGCCCTTCCGCCGATTGCGCGTATTCGCTATGGTCGACCAGGATCATGTTGCATCCGGACGCATCATCCAGCAAGGGAGGTGCTTCGATCCCTGCCTGCTCCAGAATATATTTCGTTTCGTGATTGATTTCTCCAAGAACGACAGGATGCGCGTCATAACCCATCATCTGCAGTAGCGCGGCATAAGCGATGGCGCTGCAGACGGTATCTGAATCCGGCGTCTTATGGCCGGTCACATAGATCGGGCCCTCGATCTCGCCGAGCCCTTCCAGTTCACCCCGGTTCAGCCGGATATCCAGTTCGCGTGCTGTTTCATAACGGGATTTCGCCTGACCGTTGCCGATGAAGTAGCCGATAAGAAGGCCGATGATGACGGCCACGATGATGGATGATATGAACAGACCGGTTTTTTTAAAACTCACGTTACGATGTTCCTTATGATTCTGTGGATTGTCGTTCCGTATGATATGATAGAACCGCGGTTGACTTTTTTCAATAGAAGTTCAAAATAAAAAAGACGATACCGCGCGAAAGAAAAGGAAAACATATGACAGAAAAACTATTTTATCAGGATGCATATCTGAAAGAATTTGACGCCGTGATCACGGAGGTCAGAGAGAAGGACGGGAAGATCCTCGTTGGGCTTGATGCCACCGCGTTTTATCCGGAGGGCGGCGGACAGGGCGCCGATACCGGCGTGATCCAATTGGCGGATGGCACAGGCGATAACGCATCGCCGGACGCCGCAGCCAATCCACCGGTCATCTTCCGCGTCACCGACGTGCAGGAAGCGGACGATATTATCTGGCACACGATCGAGCCGGCAGCAGAAGATGGGTCAGTCGATGACGGAATGCCGGCCGGCGATGGACTGGGCACGACCTCACAGCCACTCACCCCGGGTGTGCGCATCCACGGGACCATCGATTGGGACCGCCGTTTCGATCACATGCAGCAGCACTCCGGCGAGCACATCGTCAGCGGAATCATCTGCCGCGAGTTCCACTGCGACAACGTGGGCTTCCACCTGGGCGAGGACATCGTGACGATCGACTACAACACCCGCATCTCCATGGAGGATGCGCTTCGTGTCGAGGAGATCGCGAACCAATACATCTGGGAGGACCACCCGTTCGTCGTCACATGGCCGACGGCGGAGGAACTGCGCACTCTGGAATACCGCAGCAAGAAAGAACTGGAGGGAGCGGTGCGCATCACCAGCTTCCCTGGCGCGGATACCTGCGCCTGCTGCGGCACACACGTCGCATCCAGCGGACAGGTCGGGCTGGTCAAATTTATCTCTGCCCATAATTTCCACGAGGGCACGCGCCTGGAGCTGTTCTGCGGAAAGCGCGCCGTTGATTTCCTGAGCATGAATCATCAGGCCAATAAAAAGATCGCCGTGCTTTTGAGCACGAAAGAAGAGAAGACGCCGGACGTGGTGCAGAAGCAGATCGACGAGATCGTGCGCCTGAAGGCACGGCTGTCGCAGGTGAATGCAGACTATTTCCGTCTGTGGGCGGATACCTTCCGGGGCACCGAGAACGTGCTGATCATTGATGACCAGCTGGAGCCGGAGGAAGGCCGTGACCTGGCAGATGTGATCGCGGACAAAGTCCCTGGCCTCGTGGCAGTGTTCACGAAAACGTCCGGAAAAGACGAAGAGCCAGTCTACCGCTACGCATGCATGCAGCGCGCCACGGACATCAGTGCATTCATACGCGAGATGAATGCAACTCTTTCCGGCCGCGGCGGTGGAAGAGACGGATTCGCGCAGGGAACCGTGCAGGCAGCCGCATCCGCCATCCGCGAATTCTTCCGGACAAAAGGCCTTGCAGAATAAAGCATTTCGTCCTTCATTATTTTAATGAAGTGATTGAATTGATGCATATCAAAATGCTTGACGAATGGGGCGAAGTATTGCATCATAATGACAAATAATGCAGCACGCTTTTTGGTGTTCTGCAAAGTAAAGGAGGTAGATATTATGGCAGCTATTGATGGAAAATGGAACATTGCGGTTCACACACCTTTTGGTGATATGAAGAGTGTACTCGACGTTAAAGAAGTTGACGGCAAACTGGAAGGTACAGTTACCGATGGCATGAGCGGAGAGGTTTCTCCAGTTGAGAACGGCACGATCAACGGCGCAGAATTCTCTTATGAGATCGCTGTTAAGAGCCCATTCGGCGAGATGAGAAACACGCTTGTTGGAACAATCGAAGGCGATGCTCTGAAGGGCAAAGCTAAAAACCCAATGGGCGATTCCGATTTCGACGCAGCACGCGCATAAGAAACGCATAATCCAAAAAAGAAACTGCCGCACGAAAGTGCGGCAGTTTTTTTGTGCCAATGTTTTGACTTAGTGTTTCGAAAAAAAGCTCAGTCTGGCTCCGCTACCTGATACTCCCGGACACGCTCCAGCAGCTCAGCCGGGCAGTTGACCGTGACGGCGACGCCGTCCGCCTGGTATTCCTCTGATAGGATATGCGCGCGATTATGCAGCAGATTCAGCAGGTCACCACGCGCAAACGGCAGCAGGATATTGACCGTCTCGCTCCCGGAGTAGACTTTCGCGATGATCATATCGAGCAGTTCCTGTAGCCCTCGGCCTTGCTCTGCGGAGATCCAGATCTCATCCTCTTTGATCTTCGGCAGTTGGTCGCTGTAATCCTCAACCAGGTCCGCTTTGTTCATGCAGTAGATGCGCGGGATCGTATCCGCCTCGAGTTCTTTCAGCGTATCCTCGGTCACCCGCTTGTGCCTGCGGTAGTATGGATCCGAGACATCCAGCACGACCACGATCAGATCCGCGTGCGCCGCCTCTTCCAACGTCGAACGGAATGCCTTGATCAGTGTGGTCGGCAGATCTTCAATGAAACCGACCGTGTCGGACAGCAGGAAATCTTTATTCCCCTCAGTATGGATGCGGCGGATGGAGGTGTCCAGCGTCGCGAAGAGCATGTCTTTTTGGAAAACTTTTTTCTCGTCGCTGTTGCCGCTGTATTCCACGAGCTTGTTCAGGATTGTGGATTTGCCGGCATTGGTATAGCCGACCAAAGCCACGCTCGGGAGCGTGCTCTTCATGCGGCCTGCGCGCTGCACGTTGTGCGTCTTGGTAATGGTCTCGAGTTCGCGCGATAATTCCGCGATGCGCGTGTTGATGTGCCGGCGGTCCAGTTCCAGCTGGGTCTCACCGATACCACGGTTGGACATGCTGCCGGACGCGCCGCCCTGTCTGCCAAGATGCTGCCACATGCCGGACAGGCGCGGGAGCATGTATTGCAGATACGCAGATTCGACCTGCAGTCGCGCCTCCCTCGTGCGAGCCCTGCGCGAGAAGATCTCAAGGATCAGCCTGGTACGGTCCCACACCTCGACGCCCGTGATGTTCTGCAGATTCCTTAGCTGCGCCGGGCTGAGGTTGCCTTCAAACACACAGCACTCCGCGCCAGTCTGGATCACGGCCTCCTTCAGTTCGTTCGCCTTGCCTTTTCCTAGATACGTTCCGGCTTCCGGATGAGGCAGCTTCTGCCGCACCACATCGACGACCTCCATATTGCAGGCGTCAACAAGGCTCAGCATCTCCTCCATGCTGTGCTCGAAATCCTCGTCCGTATCCAGTTCCAGCCCGGCCAGTACGACCCGGACCAAATCTTCTGTGTTTTCCATCCGCATCAGTATATCCTTTTTCTGGTCTGAGAGCAATTGCCTGCCTTTTTGCGTGCAATCCCTGCGTTACCCGGCATGCAAGCCTAATATACCTGGCAACAGAAAAAGTCATTTCAAAACCTTCTGCGCCTTGACATTCTCCCTCCCGATAGCGGAAAATAGAAAAAGCGGCAAGCCGCGCACAAACAGCTGCGTGAAAAAAAGCGGCAAAACGCATAAAAACAAACAACCAGGAGAACGAGATGAAATTTATATCATGGAATGTAAACGGGATCCGGGCCTGCATGGGAAAGGGCTTCATGGATTTCTTTAATACAATAGATGCGGACATCTTCTGCCTGCAGGAGACGAAGATGCAGGAGGGGCAGCTGGTGCTGGACCTGCCGGGCTACCACCAGTATTGGAACTACGCGGAAAAGAAGGGCTACTCCGGGACCGCGCTGTTCACCCGCACCGAACCGATCAGCGTGACGTACGGCCTGGGCATTGAGGAGCACGATAAAGAAGGGCGCGTGATCACCGCGGAGTTTGAGGATTTCTATTTCATCACAGTCTACGTGCCGAACTCACAGGACGAACTCAAGCGTCTCGACTACCGCATGAAGTGGGAAGACGACTTTCTGCAATACGTAAAAAAACTGGAAGAGAAAAAACCGGTCATATACTGCGGCGACCTGAACGTCGCGCACAAAGAGATCGACATCAAGAATCCGAAGAGCAACCGCCACAACGCCGACTTCACGGATGAGGAGCGCGGCAAGATGACGGACGCGCTGAACAGCGGGCTGATCGACACGTTCCGCTTCTTCTATCCGGATCAGGAGCAGATCTACTCGTGGTGGTCCTATCGCTTCAAAGCAAGAGAGAAGAACGCCGGGTGGCGGATCGATTATTTTATCTGCTCGGAGAGCCTGAAAGACCGCCTCGAGGACGCGAAGATCCACACCGAGATCTTCGGCTCCGACCACTGTCCGATCGAGCTCGACCTGAAGTAAAAATCAAGCCAATTCCATCAAAAAGAAATTTTGACAAAACGTCCAAACCGTTTTGACTATTCGTCAAAAACTATGGACTTTAATATCGCATTTTTGTATAATCGGTCATTATTTATATTTGCGCGGGAACAGTTTCCGGCAAATAAAAATGGAGGGATATCTATGAAGAATTTAAAGAAAATTTTAGCAGTATGTCTGGTTGCTTTATTTGCAGTTGGCGTTCTCGCAGCATGCGGAAAGAGCGGCGGCGGTGACACCCCTGAACCGGCAGGATCTGGCGCAGGATCCGGCGCAGAGACTGCAAAGAAGCATTACATCATCGCTACCGATACCGTGTTTGCTCCATTCGAGTTTGATGATGAGGATGGCAATTTCGTCGGTATCGACCTGGATCTTTTTGCAGCAATCGCAGAGGATCAGGGAATCGATTATGAGATCCAGAGAGTTGGCTGGGATGCAGCTATCGCTATGTGCCAGGCTGGACAGGCTGACGGCATGATCGCTGGCGCTTCCATCAAACAGGAAAGAATCGACAACGGCTGGATCTTCTCAGACGGATACTATGATGACAACCAGAGTATGGCTGTTGCAGCAGATTCCGACATCACAGGATTTGAAGGACTGGCTGGAAAACAGGTTGCTGTTAAGAATGGTACTTTAAGTGATAACTACGCAACAGAACTTGCAGAGCAGTACGGCTTCACGGTTGTCCGCGTTGATGATGATGATATGATGTATCAGCAGGTCACCGGCGGCCAGGCAGCAGCATGCTTCAATGACACCGTCGTTCTGGAGCAGAACATCAAGAAAGGTGTTCCGCTGAAGATCGTGGAAGGCACACAGAATGAAGGCGCACAGTATGGATTTGCTATTTTTGATCCGGCAAATCAGGAACTGATCGACCTCTTCAATGCAGGCCTTGCAAACGTAAAAGCAAGCGGCAAATATGACGAGATCCTTGCAAAATATCTTGGATAATTTTTGACCGTTACCGTCTTGCTTCAGACGGACTCAATTAGTTTCACAAAAAATATTCAGATAAGGGCATTGGAGATATCTCCGGTGCCCTTATGATGAAATCAGGAAGGAATATCCATGGCTCAGATCATTACCCAATATGGATTAATACTGCTGCGGGCGATGGGGCAGACACTGCTTTTGGCATTGCTTGGCCTGGTTTTCGGCTGTATCCTGGGCGTCATTTTCGGCCTTCTGAGTGTTGTAAAAAACAAAGTCTGCAACGCCATTGCGCTGGTCTATGTCAATGTGATCCGCGGTGTCCCGATGATCGTATTGGCATTTTTCGTTTACATCGGCGTTCCGTATGCATTTAAAAACTATCTGCACGTGCCGCTGGTGTTTTCCGCGCTGACCGCAGGAACGATCTGTCTGGCGCTGAACTGCGGTGCTTATATGGCAGAGATCATCCGTGCCGGCATCCAGTCCATCGATGTCGGGCAGATGGAGGCAGCCAGAAGTTTAGGACTCCCTTACTGGAGAGGCATGTTCCGTGTCGTGCTTCCGCAGGCGATCCGTAACATGATCCCGAGTATCGTCAATCAGTTCATCATCACACTGAAAGATACCTCGATCCTTTCCGTTATCGGATTCCCGGAACTGGTCAACAAGGCGAAAAACGTCGTTGCCATCACGTTTAAATCTTTCGAAGTCTACTTCATTATAGGAATCATGTATCTGATCATTATTCTTATTTTGCAGCAGGTGGCAAAACTTCTGGAAAGGAGGCTGAACCGTGGCAGGAGAAGAACGTAATATCAAGATCCATGTGGATAATCTGCATAAATACTTTAAGGACAATGAGGTCTTAAAGGGTGTTTCCACCGATATCTATGAAGGCGAAGTGGTCGTGGTCATCGGCCCGTCCGGCAGCGGCAAGTCAACTTTCCTTCGCTGTCTGAATGGATTGGAGGCGATCACCTCCGGCAGCGTGATCGTGGACGGTGTGAATATTGCCGATAAAAAGATCAATATCAATAAGCTGCGCGAGAATGTCGGAATGGTGTTCCAGCACTTCAATCTGTTCGCGAACATGAACGTGCTGCGCAACCTCACGCTGGCGCCTGTCGATCTGAAGAAGGCGAGCAAGGAAGAG
>JAFZKG010000026.1 GCA_017553695.1 Lachnospiraceae bacterium | reverse complement strand
CAGTATGAACAACCATGCCCTCTGTGACAGGAGCTGCACAGGCAGTCATCAGACCACGCGCGCCTTCAACTTCCACGAGGCACATTCTGCAGGAACCGTCCGGAGTGAGTTCTTTCATGTAACACAAAGTAGGAATATCAATACCGGCAGCTTAAGCAGCCTGTAATATCGTTGTGCCATCTTCTACCTGAACTTGAATTCCATCAATCGTCAAATTAATCATGTTTGGCACCTCCTATCGTTTTGTCACTGCGCCGAACTTACAGTTGGTAAGACAGGTTCCGCAGCCGATACAAATACTGTTATCAATCACATGCGGCTCTTTCACATTGCCTGTAATTGCATTGACAGGGCAATTCTTGGCACAAAGCGTGCAGCCTTTACATTTTTCCGGATCGATCCAGAACTCAAGGAGTGCTTTACAGATGCCTGACGGACATTTTTTATCAATAACGTGTGCCAGATACTCATCCTTGAAGCATTTATAAGTAGATACGACAGGGTTCGGAGCGGTCTGTCCGAGTGCGCAGAGAGAATTCTTCTTGATGCTCTCGCATAAGTATTCCATCTTCTCAAGATCTTCTTCGGTTGCTTCACCGGCAGTGATCTTCTCGAGAATCTCATACAGTCTCTTTGTACCGATCCGGCATGCCGTACATTTACCGCAGGACTCGTCCACAGTGAAATTCAGGAAGAACTTCGCAATGTCAACCATGCAGTTATCTTCGTCCATGACGATCAAACCGCCGGATCCCATCATGGAACCGATGGCGATCAGGTTGTCATAATCGATCGGGACATCCAGGTTATCAGCAGCAATACATCCGCCGGACGGACCGCCGGTCTGAGCTGCTTTGAATTTCTTGCCATTCGGAACTCCGCCGCCAATCTCTTCGACGATCTCACGAAGGGTCGTTCCCATTTCGACTTCCACAAGACCGGTATTATTGATCTTGCCGCCGAGTGCGAAGACTTTGGTTCCTTTGGATTTCTCTGTACCCATAGCACTGAACCACTCTGCGCCGTTGATGATGATCTGCGGAATGTTGGCCCACGTCTCGACATTATTCAGAATGGTCGGCTGACCAAACAGACCTTTGACTGCCGGGAATGGCGGACGTGGTCTTGGCTCGCCACGCTTACCCTCGATGGAGGTCATCAGTGCGGTTTCCTCACCACAGACGAAAGCACCGGATCCAAGACGAAGCTCAATATCAAAACTGAAATCCGTTCCGAAAATGTTCTTTCCTAACAGACCATATTCTCTTGCCTGGTTAATTGCGATGGTAAGTCTCTGAACTGCGATCGGGTACTCAGCACGAACGTAGATATATCCCTGATCAGAACCGATTGCGTAACCTGCGATTGCCATTGCTTCTAAGACTACATGTGGATCTCCTTCCAGGATGGAACGATCCATGAATGCACCCGGATCGCCTTCATCTGCGTTACAGCAGACGAATTTCTTGACTTCGCCTCTTCTGCTGCAGGCAAATTTCCATTTTGTTCCTGTCGGGAATCCTGCGCCGCCACGTCCGCGGAGGCCGGAAGCAATCATAACATCGATGACTTCATCAGGAGTCATTTCAGTCAGACATTTATACAGTGCCTGGTAAGCATCCACTGCAATTGCCTCGTCGATGTCTTCTGCTGCGATCACACCACAGTTGCGGAGTGCGACACGTTTCTGTTTTTTGTAGAATGGAGTCTCGCTCAATGGAAGGATGGTGCCATCTTCCAGAACGGAATCTTTGTAAAGAAGTTCTTTGACCGGTTCTCCGCCTTCGACCAGATGCTGGTCACAGACAGTGACAACATGCTCCGGTGTCATTTGCGAATAGAAGGTTCCTTCCGGATAAACGATCATGATCGGTCCAAGTGCGCAAAGACCGAAGCAGCCAGTCTTGATGACCAGGACGTCTTTCAGACCTTTTTTCTCCAGTTCTTCTTCCAATGCATCGATGATCATCTTGGATCCGGAAGAAGTACATCCGGTACCGCCACAGATCAGGACCTGTTTCCGGTATCCTGTCGTTGCAGCAAGTTTCTCGCCTTCTTCTTTTATGATCTTGCGGACCATAACAAGTTCATGTTTCTTATCTCTGATCTCGTTTAATTGTTCAATTGTCATGGCGCCCCTCCTAATCATTCATATAGCGGTCAATGATAGCCGCTACTTTCTTAGGTTCTGCCTTGCCGTAGACGTCTTCATTGACCGTCATGACAGGGGCAAGTCCGCAGGCACCTAAACACCTGGTTACATCCACTGAGAATTTCGCGTCAGCGGTGCATTCCCCGCTCTTGATCCCCAGCTTGCTCTCAACAGCCTCCAGAATCTTATCGGAGCCTTTCACGTAACAAGCTGTTCCAAGACAGACCGATACGCTGTATTTGCCCTTCGGATTCAGGGAGAACTGAGAGTAGAAAGTTACGACACCGTAAACTTCTGCTACAGAAAGATGAAGCCCCGACGCGATCATTTCCTGAACCTCTACCGGAAGGTATCCGTAAATACCCTGCGCTGCCTGCAGGACAGGCATAAGAGCTCCGGACTGATCTTTGTGAGCTTCAATCACTTCTTGCAAAGCTTGTTCCTGTTCTAAAGTTCCTTGGAACTTTACCGTTGTTTTCGCTTTTGCCATTTTTTTGTCCTCACTTAAAGATTATTAAAAAATACTAAACAATATAAAGCACAATCCAGGATTGTACTTAATTACATACAATGTGATTATACAGTAATATTTATATTTTTAAAAGGGAATAAATAAGATTTGAGTAGAATTTTTCCGATTATTTTTGTGTGTTTTTCTGCGCCATCTCAGATGCAGCATCCACAACATCGGAAGGAAAGCCATATGCCTTTAATAGTTTGATCGCATTGCTGCTTACAGCGCATCCCGGACGGATTTGATAGTCAAACAGCACATCACCGGTTTCCTCGGAGATATGCTCGGTAAAATGATAGTTTTCCATATCATTTTCAAGCAGTTTTGTGAGTTCGATATCATGAGTTGCCGCAAAACACCGCGCATTTTCATGACTCAGCTTTTTCAGGATCTGGCTGGACGCCGCGATCCGTTCTCTGGTATTTGTGCCGCGCAATACTTCATCCACAAAAATCATGGACGGATCATCCATTGATAAGGCATCAAAGATCCGTTTCATGGACTTGATCTCCACGACGAAATAGCTCTCTTCTCCCAGAATATTATCCTTTAAAGCCATCGAGGAAAGTACCTGATAAAACGTTGTTTCAAATGTCCTTGCGAGTGCTGTATAGATGGTCTGGGAAAAGATCTGATTAATGGCGATCATTTTCAGAAAAGTGGATTTGCCGGACGCATTGCTTCCGGTCAGGAGGACAGATTTCTGAGTCCGGATACTATTTGCAACCGGATTCTTAACTAAAGGATGATAAGCATCCTCTGTATGGAAAGCTGAATCCGGACTTTGGAAAACCGGTAAACAATAATAGTCCAGACTATCGCGGAAATGCGCGATGCAGATGCTCGTCTCGATACCACCGAGAATCTCATAAAGTTTACGAATTTCTTCCTCATGCTCCATACAGAATTTGTGCATGGAATGGAATTTGATCAGATCCACATGGAACAGCATACGCACATAGTCCATGATAACATCTGCTAATGACCCGGAAACAGAATTCGTGATCAACCAGCTTCCTCTTCGAACAGGGGAAAACGTGCGCACCAGACTTTTCAGTGTGGCAGCATCATCCGTAAACGCTGTGGCGTTCTGATTCAGGATCTTTGCCGTTTTTTCTGCAGCAACGATCATTGAAACCAGATACTTGACACAGTTGAAATACGGTTCAATAGGAGCTTTATAGCGAAAATACAGAATGATATTGAGGGCGACCATAACGACCAGTGCCACGATACCGACAGCCGGTTTAACAAAGATCGCCGCAATGCTCAGAAGCAATAGAATGATCAGCAGAATATGGATACCATTTCCGGCCGGTTTGATCTCTTTTAAGCGGAAAATATAATCCAGGAAAGAGACTTTTTTCGTTTTTCCTAATGCAGAAAAAACTTTTGTAAGCTGTTCTTCCTGCTTTTTATTCTGTGAGAGATAATCTGCTTTTTCACTTCTATTAAGGAGGATCTCCTCATCAAAAAGAAGATCTGTCAGCGTCTGTTTCAGGATTTCCGCGCCGACAGATGAGTGGCAGATATTGAGCCGGTCGTAAACCGCATCCATATCCAGATCATTCCAGGTGATCTCATCAATTGAAAAATGTTTCGTATCTCTCATTCTGAAATCAGATCCCTCATCATCAGATTATCAACTGCTTCCTGTACCGGAAGGTTTTCAAACAGGACTTTATTGACCTGGATCACGATCGGCATCTCCACGTGATGTTTTTCAGCCAGTTGAAGAGCAGCTTTTGCAGAAACAATTCCTTCCACGACCATGTTGACTTCGGCAATAGCTTCATCCATTGTTTTTCCCTGTCCGATCAGAATACCCGCTCTGCGGTTGCGGCTGTGCATGGATGCACACGTGACGATCAGGTCTCCCATGCCGGAAAGGCCATAAAGGGTCTCTCTTTTGGCTCCCATCGGAATCGCAAGGCGTGATATTTCGCGGATACCACGGGTGATCAGAGCCGCTTTCACATTATCTCCGTATCCCACCCCATCTGCCATGCCTGCAGCAAGCGCGATCACGTTCTTCAAAGAACCCCCGATTTCGATTCCCAGTACATCTTCACTTGTGTAAACACGGAAAACCTGGCTGGCGAAGATCTGCTGCAGATACTTTGCTGTCTCCTGATCATGGCTGGCAATCGTGACCAGCGTTGGAAGCTTTCTCGCAACTTCTTCCGCATGGCTCGGTCCGGAAAGGACACAGACTTTGGCGTGCGGGAGTTCTTCTTCAATTACTACGGATAATGTGGATAAAGAATCGGACTCGATACCTTTCGCCAGATTTACGATGATCTGGCCGTCAGGGATCCGTCCGATCAGCTGTTTTGCTGTGTTCCTGATATATTTGGATGCAGTGGCGATCACGATCACATCTTTGTCTGCCACTGCTTTTTGAATGTCTGTCTCCAGATGAATGGCATCCGGGATTACGATCCCCGGCAGATATTTCGGGTTTTCGTGATGCTGGCGTAACTGTTCAATCTCCTCCGGAATGGCACTCCATATAGTAACATCATGCCCGTTATCATGCAAAAGAATGCTGATCCCGAGAGCCCAGCTTCCTGCTCCGAGGACTGAAATCGTAGCCATACTCCGCTCACCTGAACCTTTTCCTGATATCATTTGCGCGAAGGCTCGCGCCAGCCTTGAATTCGGCCGCCTTTACTTTCGCACGGAATCTCACCCTGGACATGGTATCCTTCATGGTATAAGAAGCCAGGGCTTTTTTCTCTTCAAACTGCAGTTTTATAGTATCTGTTAAATGTTCAGATTTTTTTTTTGAGATCGTCCATACGGTCTTCGGCAAATTCTTCAGCCTTCTCACCCATATCCCGAATCTCACTTTCCTGTATTTCCACATCTGCTTTCAGTTCTGCGAGTTTTTTTTCTGCCATTTCGGGCAGCCCTTCCGGCCCTTCGTCTGATGATAATGACAGACCAATCTTTGTGGAAAGATCAAATGCATTGATCTTGGACAGCAGTTTCCGGAAGCGGCCTTCCTTCGGTGTATCCTCGATTGCCTCCGCCACCTCTGTGACCTCTTCCATAGATTCTTCGACAGCGTCGTCTACTTCTTCTACGGTATCTGTGGTCTCTTTTATCGTTTCTTCTACGGTATCTGCAGTCTCTTCTATCGTTTCTTCTACAGTATCTGTTGCCTCCGCAACTGTTTCTTCTGCATCTTCAATGGTATCAGTCACATCTTCTGCAATATCATCTGCAGAATCCATCGCTTCCTCAATCGTATCTTCAATGGTCTCCGAAGCGTCTTCAACCGTATCTACTGCTTCTTCTGTCATTTCTTCCGAATGATCAGCAAATCCAAAGAAGTCAGCTACTGCTTCTTCATCCACTTCCGGCTTTTTCTGGAATTTGGATTTCAGTTTGCCAAAGAGACCGGTTGCTCCGACTGACGTATCTTCAACTGCTTCCGCAAACTCTGCGGTAGCATCTTCTGCAATAGTTTCTACAGTTTCCGCGCTTTCTTCCATAGTGTCTGCAGCTTCTTCTGGCGCTTCCTCTGCAACTTCTTCTGCAGTTTCCTCGAGGTTATCTGCTGCTTCTTCCACTACATCCTCTGTATCATCCGCAAAGCCAAAGAAGTCGGCTACTGCGTCTTCATCTTTTTCCGGTTTCTTTTGGAATTTGGACTTCAGTTTGCCAAAAAATCCGGCAAATCCGGCAGCACCGGCAGATACTTCGGCAGCTTCTTCGATCGTCTCGATCGTCTCATCAGCAGAATCTGCAGCTTCTTCAGCTGACTCAATTGTATCTTCCGCAGTTTCCGTTACTTCTTCCATTGCTTCTGCGGCTGTTTCTTCTACAGTCTCAATCGTTTCTTCGACATTCTCGGTTACTTCCTCAGATACTTCCTCAAATGTCTCTTTTGCATCTTCAAGAGCCTCTTCCGCTGTTTCTGTAACTTCTTCTACCGTTTCTTCAACTGTTTCTTCTGCTGATTCCGGAAGTTCTAAGAAGTCAGGGATATCTTCCCCACCACCTGATTTTTTCTGGAATCTGGATTTTAGTTTTCCAAAGAAGCCAACGGCTCCGGCTGCTCCCACTGCCCCTGCAACTTCTTCTGCGGCAGGTGCTTCGTCGATTTGATCTTCTACCGGTTCCT
>JAFZKG010000003.1 GCA_017553695.1 Lachnospiraceae bacterium | reverse complement strand
CGGCAAAACCCAAAAAGAGCTCCTGGATCCGGATCCGACCAACTGGCTGGAGGCTGTTGAAAACCCCTGGGCAAAGATCGGTGTGCCGGCTGTTTCCATGGCAATGGAACCGCTGGACACCACCTTCATCATGGGGCTTCCTGTCAGGCATCCTGGCAGGGACCTTGGCGATAATGATCTGTATCAGTTCGTCGAGACTCCGTTCTTTGATGATCCGGAAGAATATGACAAAATCCTGCAGATGGGCTGGCAGAATTGGAACTTCGGATATCTGATGGCAATCAACAAATTCCAGAATCCGGCGGAGCTTGGTGCAAGATTCGGCCAGTTGGGAGCTAATATGGGGAGAACGATCGGTTTCCTGATCCAGCATGGCGTTGTCCCTTGCTTTGAAACAGCAATGGGCCCGATTTTTGACACGCTTTCCATGATCCGCTCTATGCAGGAGTTCACCTACGATATGTATGACTGCCCGGAAAAAATCATGGATATCATTCAGAAGTTTCAGGAACCGTCTGACATCGCCACCATCGAGCAGGCGAAGCAGACCGGCGTACAGAAGATCGGTATCTTTGCCATGAGATCTTCCGCAACCTTTATTTCCCCTGCATTCTTTGAAGAGTATGTATGGCCGGAGATGAAGAAGACTATTCTCCGTTTCCATGAGGCAGGCTTTATCAGCGTTCTTCATGCAGACGGCAACTGGTTGCCGATGGTCCCGTACTTTACACAGCTTCCGAAAGGGTGTCTGCATCTGGAGCTGGATGGCGACACCAACATTGAAGAAGCTTACGGCATTCTGAAAGGATACCAGACGATCCGCGGTGATGTGCCTGCGACTCTGTTTGCATTTGGAACCCCGGATGAGGTTGCCGCATACAGCGAGAAGCTGGTGCAGATGGGAATGGGCGGCGGATTCATGCTTTCATCCGGCTGCGAAGTTCCGCTGAACGCAAAAGAAGAAAACGTGAAAGCATTTATGGATGTTTTAAAATAAAACCGGTTCTTTTATAACAAAAAAATAAAAACATAGCGGCTATCATGTGTCTTCCTCCAAAACTTTGAAAATGTTTTTCCGGAAGACACATGCATAGCCGCTATTATTATCCATTTATTTGATAAAAACCGACTGCTATAATATCAGACGATTTCCATGGCTGCGGTCCAGCCTTCACGGATCGCGTCGCCGATCTGGCGCGCCTTCACGCCGTCGCCGATCTCCCAGACAGGAACATCGATTGCTGCTTTCAGCTCATCCGCATTGTGCGCGCGGCGTCCCATCGCATTGACGACCGTATCGCCCTGGATGGTGATCTCTTTGCCATCCTGCTCTGCTACCACAAAACCTTTTCCGACTTTCGTGACTTTCGCATTCACTTCATACTTGCCGCCGTTGTGGTCGATGAAATCATGCACGGCTGTCCGGTACAAGCCGGTCGTATCCGGCATCAGGGCACCTTTCATTTCCACGATCGTGACTTGCTTGCCATGATCGATATAATCAGCTGCTGCCTCACATCCCACAAGGCCGCCTCCCAGGACGATCACCTTATCGCCGAGGTTTTTGAAATCATTCATGTAAACGTCCATTGCCGGGATTGCATTCTCAATGCCTTCGATCGGCAGGATCAGGTCATCAGAACCGACCGCCAGGATCACAGCCTCCGGCGCGATCTCGTGGATCTCTTCTGGTGTCACTTCACAGTTCAGCCGTACCTCCACCGGACGTTTCGCAACCTCGCGGATCAGCAGATCTTTAAAGTTGCGGATATCGACCTTGTGATCGGTATGATCGGTAAAATCGATCACGCCGCCCAGTTCTCCTGCTTTCTCACACAGGATTACCTGATGGCCGCGGTCTGCTGCCGTGATGGCTGCCTGCAGGCCACCGCAGCCGCCGCCCACGATCAATACTTTCCTGCTTGCTTCCGGTTTCGGCATCAACTCCGGCAGAACTTTATGATGCGACGCCGGCCATACCGTATCCGGATTGATCGTACAGGAATCCAGCGGCGGATATTTGACCGTCCAGATTTCCGTCTCATGCTCACCCGCCGGACCCGGATAACATCTGCCGCAGCGCAGGCATCTGCGGATCTCGTCCGCCCTGCCCTCTGCTGCCTTATTCGGGAATGCCGGGTCTGCAAAGAACTGCCGCCCCATAGAAACAACATCCACTTTGCCGGATGCGATTGCTTCTTCCGCCATTTCCGGTGAGTTGATACCGCCAACGACTGCCACCGGCACCGAAACGTTCTGTTTGATCTTTGCCGCATTTTCAATATTTGCTCCATGCGGTGCGTATGGGGTTGTAAACTCCCAACTTCTGGAAGAACTCAGATAATGACCGCAGGAAACATGGATCATATCCACATATGGTTCACATAACTTACAATATTTGATCGCGTCATCCAGACCAAGACCACCCGGAATATGCTCTTCACCGCTGACGCGGATCTCGATCAGGAAGTCCTTTCCCATCGCTTCACGCACAGCGCTTAACAGTTCCGTCGTGAATCTTGCACGGTTTTCAAAAGATCCGCCGTATTCATCCTCCCGGTGATTGAACATCGGGGATAAGAACTGTGCCGGAAGCCAGCCATGTCCGCAGTGGATCATGATGCCTTCCCAGCCGGCGTCGCGGAACCATTTGCATGCCGTGATGTATTCCTGAATGTGCTCCTGAATCTCTTCTTTTGTGAAGGCATCCTGATGGGTGCCATCCTCCAGATCCTTTGCATCCGGACCCTTCGGATTGATGCCATCCCCAATCGCCGTTTTGATCTCTCCCGTGGAAAGGAGTTCCCCGATCGGCAGGGCGCCGTAACTCTTGATCATCTCTGCTGTCTTTTTGATGATCCGGAAAAATTCGTCATCCCTGCTGGTAAAATCAATATCCGGTTCGAACGGAAATCGTTTGCAGTAGGTATGGTTCGGACTCAGTTCGCCCAGCACAACGCTGCCGGCGCCGCCTGCTGCCTTTGCTTCCAGCATACGGAATGCCCGCTCCGGTCCCGGTCCTGCATAACCGAAAAACGGCGCTTCAACCAGGTGCAGGAATGCGAAAAGTGCCGGTGCTGCCTCGATCCGGTTTTTCATGGTCTTCGTCCCGACCTGGATCGGACTGAACAGATGCGGGAAATATGCGTTTTGTTCGCTCATAAGGCACCTCCTTTATGTCTGTTTATTCAATAATCGTAATGCGTCCCTCTCCGTAAGGGTCGGCATATTGTTCTCCGACCGTTCCGCCTAAAGACTCCGCAATATAGTCGATCAGGATCTGTGTGTCCTGTTGTGTCTGATCCTGGAGGACTTTTGCTCCATCAAAGGCAGTGAGGCCGTCTCCATGATCCAGAAGGATATAATCGGTACTGCTTACTGTATAGATCTTTGCCGGATCGATCGGCTCATCGCCTACCATTACGTTTTTCACTCGCCGCGGACCTTCGATCCCTGCCATCAAACCATTTTCATCCTCAACAAAGTTGCTTGGAATTGTCACATCCACTTCATTAGTCAATCCCGAAACCTGGAAAAAGCAACCGCTTTCATCCGGAACATTTTTTGCTCCCCACTCCAGCGCGTCCAGAATCTGCTGTCCGG
>JAFZKG010000025.1 GCA_017553695.1 Lachnospiraceae bacterium | reverse complement strand
TACTTTACCGTGGATATTGCATCCGGTGTCCGCTGCGGATTTGCATGGATGAACTTCAAGGGCGTGCTGGCCAATGACACCATTCGCCAGGCAATCCAGATGGCAGTTGACCATGAGACGATCTGTCAGTCGAATACGATCGGCGGACTGTATACCGCAGGTTACTCTGTACTTCCGGCAACGTTATCCTATGGCTATGACAAATTGAATAATCCATATCCGTATGATGTTGATGCAGCAAATAAACTTCTGGATGATGCAGGTATCAAGGATACAGATGGCGACGGCATCCGTGAACTGAACGGACAGAACATTGTTTTGACATTTGTTTCTTACGAGAACAGACTTCTGAACGACTTCTCTGATGCATTCACGATGTATCTTACAGAGATCGGTATTGGCGTAAAAGCTGATTACGGCAGCTCCGATGATCAGTGGAACAAACTGGTTGCAGGTGAGTATGATCTGAACAATAACAACTGGACAACTGTGGCAACTGGTGATCCAACTGAATATATGGCTAACTGGTATAGCAAGGCAGAATCCAACTACTGCGGATATGCAAGCGCAGAATACGATGCTCTCTATGAAGAGTATCTGAGTGAGTTTGATGAAGCCAAGAGAGCAGAACTGCTCCAGAAGATGCAGCAGATCCTGATCGACGATGCAGTTGTTCTCGTTGACGGATACTACAACAGCTCCATGATCTATTCCAAGAATGTCGGCTATGCACACATTCATACAGCTGACTATTACTGGCTGACAACAGAAATCACTCCGGCTAAATAATGTAGTTCTTTTATAAGGGGATGCTGCAGCTGCGGCATCCCCTTTCTGTTCTTTAACACGGGGAAGTTAAAGGGAGGCACAGGTTTTGAGTACAAAAAAAATATTATCGCGCATTCTCCAGATCGTGATCGTTCTGATCGGAATCAGCTTTCTGACATTCCTTCTGACGTATTTGGCGCCGGGAGATCCTGCTCAGATCATGCTGACTTCCTCCGGCGTTATGCCAACTCCTTCCGAAGTGGCAGCACTCCGGGAAACGATGGGCTTCAACGATCCGTTCTTTGTTCAATATTTCAGATGGCTGGGAAATGCTTTGCATGGGGATTTTGGCGTTTCATTTTCTCTGAACAAACCAGTCGTCGATCTTTTGTTGGCCAGATTATGGCCAACACTAAAGCTGACCATTTTTTCCATGATCCTGATGCTGGTAGTTTCGGTCCCGCTTGGAATGGTTTCGGCAGTTAAAAAGGATTCCTGGATCGATAATCTGGTGCGAGGGGTCACCTTTTTAGGGGTCTCTCTCCCAAACTTCTGGGTAGGCCTTTTGCTGATGTTATTATTCTGTGTGAAGCTGAAACTCTTACCGGTTATCTGTTCCGGCGGTGATTTTAAGAGTATGATCCTGCCGGCCGTGACGCTGGCGGTTGCAATGTCCGCAAAATATACCAGACAGGTGCGAACCGCGATCCTGGAAGAACTGAGCCAGGACTATGTGATCGGCGCCAGAGCCAGAGGTGTGAAAGAACGAAAGATCCTTTGGCGGAATGTCTTCCCGAACTCGCTCCTGCCGTTAATCACGATGCTTGGTCTTTCTGTCGGATCCCTGTTGGGAGGAACCGCCGTTGTGGAGGTCATCTTCTCTTATCCGGGACTGGGAAGTTTGGCTGTTTCTGCGATCACGTCGAATGATTATAACCTGATCCAGGGTTATGTTTTGTGGATCGCATTGATCTATATGGTGATCAACCTGCTCGTAGATATCTCGTACAACTTCGTTGATCCAAGAATGAGATTGTCGAGGTGATCGCTATGGAGATGAAGAAAAAAAGCTTTTTTGCTAGATATAAAGTATTTACGATCTTCGCCATTCTTGCCATCCTGATCATTCTGGCAGCAGTCTTTGCACCGCAGATCACAAGAGGCGTGGATCCGGCAAAAGGAAGTCTGGCTGATGCCATTAAAGCGCCAAGCGCGGAGCACATTTTCGGTACCGATAAAATGGGACGGGACATTTTCACCCGCGTCATTTACGGTGCGCGGGTCTCTCTTCTGGCGGCATTTGGAGTTGTCGGGCTATCGTTTGTGATCGGAACTTTTCTGGGAATCATCTCCGGCTATTTCCGGGGAATCGTGGATTCGGTCATCATGCGAATCGCAGATATGATGGTCTCTTTCCCGGGTCTGGTCCTTGCGATGGCAGTGGCCGGTATTCTGGGCGCCAGTATCGGTAACGCGATCATTGCAGTCAGTGTGGTAACGTGGCCGAAATACGCACGATTGGCAAGATCATTGGTATTGAAGATAAGGGACCGCGACTATGTAGCGGCAGCTGTCGTAACGGGTTCCAAAACGCCATATATCCTCTTCCGGTACATGCTTCCGAATGCACTGCCGACGCTGGTCATTACAGCGGCGACAGATATCGGATCCCTGATGCTGGAACTGGCAGGCTTATCCTTCCTGGGATTCGGCGCTACACCGCCGACACCGGAATGGGGCCTGATGTTGAGCGAGGGCAGAGCTTATATGCAGAGCGCACCATGGCTGATGATATTCCCTGGTCTTGCTATCTTTATAACAGTTGTTGTGTTTAATATGCTCGGTGATGGTCTGCGAGACATTCTGGATCCGAGAAGTAATGAGTAGGAGGTGGAGAATATGGCAATGTTAGAAGTCAATAATATTACGATCTCCTACCAGAACCGTCCGACGGTCACAGACTTTTCCATGACACTGGAGAAAGGCCAGATCTGTTCGCTTGTCGGTGAATCCGGAAGCGGAAAGACGACCGTGATCCGTGCCATCTTCGGGCTTTTAGCCGGAGGAGGAAAAGTAACAGAAGGGGATATCATTTTTGAAGGAGAATCTTTACTGGAATATAGTAAAGAAAAATGGAGAAAACTTCGTGGATCCGATATTTCCATGATCTTTCAGGATTCCGGCGCGATGATGAACCCGACCAGAAGAGTCGGTGATGCGTATACGGAATATATCCGGACGCATGAAAAAAATATTGCAAAAGGTGATGCCAGAACAAAAGCGATTGATATGCTGGAACGCATGCGACTTCCATCTGGGGATAATGTAATGCGCAGTTATCCGTTCCAATTGTCCGGCGGTATGCGGCAGAGGGTCGGTATTGCAATGGGAATGACCTATCAGCCGAAACTGCTTCTGGCAGATGAACCAACGTCGGCACTGGATGTGACCACCCAGGCGCAGATTGTCCGTCAGATGATGGAACTGCGTGAGAATTACGGAACTGCGATCATCGTTGTGACACATAACCTTGGTGTGGCGGCGTATATGTCGGACCACATCATCGTCATGCGGAACGGAAAGATCGAAGATCAGGGCGACCGCGACTACATGCTTTACCATTCTGAGAACGAGTATACGCATAAACTGCTGGATGCTGTTCCGTCGATTGGAGGTACGCGCTATGTTTGATGAAAAAGATCTGATCCTGGAAGCAAAACATGTAACCAGGAGATTTCCGGCAGCAAAGGGGAAAGTCCTTACCGCCAATAATGATGTGAACCTGAAATTCTATAAAGGCAAGACCCTTGGTCTGGTCGGTGAATCCGGCTGCGGGAAGTCAACTTTCATGCGTTTTCTGGTATCTTTGGATAAGCCGTCCGAAGGAGAGATCCTTTATAAGGGTGAAGACATTACGAAACTGAAAGGAGAAAAACTCCGCCAGCACAGACAGAATATTCAGATGGTCTTTCAGGATCCGGCGCAGTCCTTCAATCCGAAGATGAAGATCCGTGATGTGATTTGTGAGCCGCTGCTGAACTTTAAGCGGATCAAGCCAAGCGAGAAGGATAAAGTGGCCAGAGAACTTCTGGAAATGGTCGAACTGCCTGGCGAACTGGCAGACCGCTACATGCATAATATGTCCGGCGGACAGCGGCAAAGAGTCGCGATTGCAAGAGCCCTTGCGCTTGAACCGGAAATGATTGTCATGGATGAAGCAACCAGCGCACTTGATGTTTCCGTCCAGAAAACGATTATCGAACTGATCACAAAATTGCAGAGAGAAAAGAACATTACGATTGGTTTTATCTGCCATGACCTGGGACTCATCCAGTCCTTCGCACATCAGGTAGCCGTTATGTATCTGGGTAATATCGTGGAAGTCATGCCGGGCGAGGATATTGGGGAAAACTGCAAACACCCATATTCCAAGGCTCTTCTTGCATCCGTCTTTGATATTAAGATGGATTTTACAAAGAAGATTGAGAGCATTGACAGCGAGATTCCATCTCCGTTGGATGTTCCGCCGGGATGTCCGTTCTGCGACAGATGTGACCAGTGCATGGAAATCTGCAAACAGGAACGCCCGATTCTGAAAGAAATCGGACCGGGTCATGAAGTAGCATGTCATCTTTATGCAGGAAAGGAGGCATAAATGAAGAAGTTTCTTTCATTTTTTCTTGTTCTGTTTCTTGTTTTCGGGATGACCGCTTGTGGCTCTTCCAATCAAAAAGAAGAAGGATCCGGTGCTGATGATGGCGGATTAAAGAAGCATACGATCGG
>JAFZKG010000177.1 GCA_017553695.1 Lachnospiraceae bacterium | reverse complement strand
TCCACCTTCTTTGTCCGGGTCTCGTCCATTGCCGCACCACAGACAGCATCAAAATAGTCCGCCAGATCAAAGTGTTCCACGATCTGTTTCGCATATGGTTCCGGTTTGGACGTCACAACGAGCAGCTGCTTTCCGGCTTTCTTAAGATCCTCCAGCATTCCGGTTATGCCGGGATATACCGAGTTCTCGAACATGCCGCCTGACGCAAAGTATTCGCGATAATATTTGACCGCCTCCATTGCCTTGTCATGATCGAAGCCGTAAAACTTCTGAAAGGAATGGATCAGCGGCGGTCCGATAAACTTCCGCAGATTTTCATCTGCTTCTGTCATTCCGTATTTCTTTAATGCATACTGCACGGAACGGATGATGCCCGGCGCCGAGTCCGTCAGTGTCCCGTCCAAATCAAATAGGATCGTCTGATACATGCCATCATTCTCCGATGATGTTCCGCACATACTCGATCTGCTGATCGATCGATGCGGCGGAAGGACCGCCCGCGCTGATGCGCTTTTCCACGCAGTTCGCAAGGTCAATCTCCTGATAGACATCTTCTTCAAAGAGCGTGCTGTATGTCTGATAGGATTCCAGCGGATAGGTCTCCAGCACCAGTCCTTTCGCAATGCAGTCCGCGACGATCTGCCCTGAGATCTTATACGCGTCGCGGAATGGCATGCCCTTTTTCACCGGATAATCGGCCAGATCGGTCGCATTGATAAAACCGGTCTGCGCTGCCTTCCGCATGTTCTCCGGAAGAACTTTCATGGAACTAATCATGCCGGCAAAGATATCCAGGCACATCTTGACGGTATCGACCGCGTCAAACACGGCTTCCTTATCTTCCTGCATGTCTTTGTTATATGCCAGTGGCAGGCCTTTCAGCATGGTCAGCAGCGCCATGAGGTCGCCGTATACTCTTCCGGTTTTGCCCCGCACCAGTTCCGCCATGTCGGAGTTTTTCTTCTGTGGCATGATGGACGAGCCGGTCGTGAAATCGGAAGATAATTCTATGAACTTAAATTCCCAGCTGCTCCAGAGAATGATCTCCTCGGAGAAGCGGGACAGATGCATCATCAGGATCGCAAGGTCACCAAGGAGCTCCGCGCAGAAATCACGGTCGGAGACACCATCCATGGAGTTCAGGGTGATCGCATCGAAGCCCAGTGTTTCTGCCTCCAGCTGCCGGTCGGTATCATATGTGGTTCCCGCCAGTGCGCAGCTTCCGATCGGGGAAACATTCATGCGCTTTTTGCAGCCTTCGAGACGGTCCAGATCACGGCAGAGCATCATGGCATATGCCAGCAGATGATGCGCGAAAGTGACCGGCTGCGCGCGCTGCAGATGTGTATAGCCTGGCAGGATCGTCGTGCGGTGCTGATCGGCCAGATCCAGGATCGCCGAAAGGAGAGCTTTGATCTTATCCATGATCTCGTCGGATCCATCCCGCAGATACATCCTAAGATCCAGCGCCACCTGATCATTCCGGCTCCGCGCCGTATGCAGTTTCTTGCCGGCATCGCCGATCCGTTTCGTCAGGACTTCCTCCACAAACATATGGATGTCTTCCGCATTTTCGTCGATCTCGAGCGTTCCCGCTTCCAGATCGTCCAGTATCGTCTGCAGGCCGTCGATGATCTTTGATGCATCCTCCGAAGAGATGATCCCTTTCGCGCTGAGCATAGCGGCATGCGCCATGCTCCCCGTGATGTCCTGCCGGTACATCCGGCAGTCAAAACGGATGGAGGAATTGAAATCATCAGCCAGTTTACTGGTTTCTCCGCTGGCCATGCCAGCCCACATTTTTGCCATATCAAACTCCTTACATATGGTTGATGTCCACCAGCTCCACGTTTGCCGGTGTGAAGCGGCTCATCATGATATCCGCAAGCGCGGTAACGGTATCGAGCGCCGTCAGGCATGGGATGCCGAGCTGCATCGCCTTCCGGTGAAGCACGGTGTAATCGCCGATCGTGGCATCCTTGACTGCGCCGGTATAAACAATATATTGGATCTTTCCTTCTTCCATGAGATCCGTGATCTCACTGCTCTCGGTTGCGTTGGCTACCGAATGCACCGGAATCCCCGTGGTGCGGATCGCATCCGCGGTGCCGCTTGTCGCGTAGATCTCCATCCCCAGATCATAGAACCTTCTTGCGAAGGAAAGGATCTCCTGATAATCGTGTTCTTCCACACTCAGAAGCACGCTGACTTTCCGGTTGCTGTAAATATCCGGCACTGCCAGACCGGCTGCGTTCAATCCCTTGAACAATGCCTCTGCCTTCGTCTTACCGATGCCCAGCACTTCGCCGGTGGATTTCATTTCCGGTCCCAGAATGGAATTGGCATCATTCAGCTTCTCAAACGAGAAGACCGGTACCTTTACTGCAAAGTATGGCGGTACTTTCACCAAACCGGTTCCGAATCCCAGGTCTTTCAATTTCGCGCCAAGCATGACCTTTGCTGCCAAGTCTACCATCGGCACGTCCGTGACCTTGCTGATATAAGGGACGGTCCTGGATGCCCGAGGGTTCACTTCGATCACATACAGTTCGTCATCAAAGATCAGATACTGGATGTTGACCAGACCCTTTGTGCCCAGTGCCAGCGCCAGTTTTTCCGAAATGTCGCAGACTTTTTTCTGGAAGCGGTCTGTCAGATTGTACGGCGGATAAACTGCGATGGAATCGCCGCTGTGCACGCCCGCGCGCTCAATATGTTCCATAATGCCCGGGATCAGCACGTCGACGCCATCGGAGATTACGTCGACTTCCAGTTCGATGCCCGGCATGTATTTATCGATCAGGACCGGGTTGGCAATGCCGCCGGACAGGATCTTCTTCATATAGGCTTCCGTCTGTTCCGGTCCGCGCGAGATCGTCATGTTCTGGCCGCCGATGACGTAGGACGGACGGAGCAGGACCGGGTACCCGAGGGTCTCTGCCGCGTTCATGGCCTCTTCCAGTGTATTGACGCCCATGCCCTTCGGGCGGGAAATGCCGAATGTTTCCAGCAACGCATCGAAACGTCCGCGGTCTTCCGCGATATCGATGCCCTCTGCCGAAGTGCCCAGGATCTGAATGCCCTGGCTGTCCAGAAACTGCGTCAGCTTGATTGCCGTCTGCCCGCCAAACGCCACCACGACGCCCACCGGTTTCTCCACGTTGATGATGTTCATGACATCTTCCGGTGTGAGTGGCTCAAAGTACAAACGGTTGGCCGTGTCGTAGTCGGTGGACACGGTCTCCGGATTATTATTGATGATCACGACGTCATAGCCCAGCTCCTGCAGCGTCCATACACAGTGCACAGAGCTGTAGTCGAACTCGATGCCCTGACCGATACGGATCGGTCCGGAGCCTAAAACCACGATGACGTCTTTTCCGCTGCGGGCAAAGTTTCTCGCCTCACAGCCTTCTGTGCTTCCATCTGCGTTCACGCAGGAATAGAAGTATGGGCGGTCCGTTCCGAAAACGGCTTCACAGGTCCTCACGATCTTATAGTCGAACGCGAAACTGTCCGTCTGCGGAATGGCATCTTTCTGATATGGCTGGTCGCAGATGCCTTTGAAGTCGGCTCCGCTGATCTTCCTGATCGCGGCATCCGTATATCCCAGCTGTTTTCCTTCCAGGATATTTTCCTTTGTCGCGCCTTCTTTTGCAAGTTTCTCTTCGTAGTCCGCGAGGTTCTTGAACTTCTTGAGGAAATACGGATCGATCATGGTAATGGCATAGATCTCATCAATGGAGATGCCAGCCTTGATTGCTTCAAATATGGTAAAGATCCGGCGGTCGTCCTGCTCTTTCAGACGTTCCAGAAGCGGTTTGTCATTGATTGGCGCTGCGTTGAATGTCTCGAGTCCGATCTCTGCGCCACGGACGGCTTTCATCATCGCCATCTCGAACGTTGGCGCAATGGACATGACCTCGCCGGTCGCCTTCATCTGCGTGCCCAGCTTCCGGCTGGAGCCTGCGAATTTATCAAATGGCCACTTCGGGAATTTCGCAACGATATAATCCACCGCCGGCTCGAATCCATCCAGAGATGCTCCGGTCACCGGATTGTTGATCTCTGCCAGAGTATAGCCCAGCGCCAGCCGGGTCGTGATCTTCGCGATCGGATAGCCCGTGGCCTTTGATGCCAGTGCCGACGAACGGGAGACACGCGGATTCACTTCGATCACGGCATACTCGCTGCCGTCCGGCTTCAATGCGAACTGGCAGTTGCAGCCGCCAATGATGCCGATGGACGTTACGATATCCAAAGCTGCCTGCCGCAGCATCGCAAACTCTTCATCGGTCAGCGTCAGGGCCGGGGCCACAACGATGGAGTCTCCGGTGTGAATGCCGACCGGGTCCACGTTTTCCATCGAGCAGACGATCGTCGCAGAACCCGTATGATCCCGCATCGTTTCAAACTCGATCTCTTTCCAGCCGGAGATGCATTTCTCCACCAGGATCTGCGTGATCGGGGACATGTCCAGCCCGGTCTTGGCGATCACCTTCAGTTCTTCTTCATTTTCCGCTATGCCGCCGCCGGTGCCGCCTAACGTAAATGCCGGACGCACGATGATCGGATAACCGATCTCTTTTGCAATCTTTAGGGCCATATCCAGATCCTCCGCGATGTCCGAAGGAACGCACGGCTGGCCGATCGCCTGCATGGCCTCCCGGAATTTCTCCCGGTCCTCTGCTTTATTGATCGCGTCCACATCCGTTCCCAGAAGTTTCACGCCGTATTTATCCAGCGTGCCGTTTTCCTTCAGCTGCATGGAAATGGTCAGACCATTCTGTCCACCCAATCCGGCAATCAGACCGTCCGGACGTTCTTTCTCGATGACCCTTGCGACGGTCTCTGCGTTCAACGCTTCCAGATAGATCTCGCTGGCCAGATGCTTATCGGTCATGATCGTAGCCGGATTGGAATTGACCAGCACTACATCAAGCCCTTCGTCCTTCAGGACGCGGCAGGCCTGCGCACCGGCATAATCAAACTCGGCCGCCTGACCGATGACGATCGGGCCGGATCCGATGACCATTACTTTTTTTACGCTCTCATCTCTTGGCATATTTGTTCACCCTTATACTGTTGCTGCCATGACTGCCTTGATTGTGTGCATGCGGTTCTCCGCCTCATCAAATACGATCGACGCTTCGCTTTCGAAGACTTCGTCGGTCACTTCCATGCAGGAAAGGCCGAACTTATCAAAGATCTCTTTGCCGATCGTCGTATTCAGATCATGGAATGCCGGCAGGCAGTGCATGAAACGGCACTGCGCGCCTGCGTTGTCCATCAGTTTCTGATTGACCTGGTACGGAAGAAGGTCTTTGATCCGCTCCTCCCAGACTTCGTCCGGCTCTCCCATGGAGACCCAGACATCGGTATAGATCACATCCGCCTCTTTTGTTGCCTTCAGCGGGTCTTCTTCAAACTCGATCACAGCTCCGGTCTCCTTCGCAATATCCTGACAGGTCTGTGCCAATTCCGCATTCGGGAAATATTTAGCCGGTGCGCATGCCACAAAGTGCATGCCCATCTTGGCACATCCCACCATCAGGGAGTCGGCCATGTTATACCGCGCATCGCCCATGAATACGAGTTTTTTCCCTTTCAGTTCACCGAAGTGTTCTTTGATCGTCAGGAAATCCGCAAGGACCTGCGTCGGATGGAACTCATTCGTCAGTCCGTTCCACACCGGAACGCCAGCATATTTTGCCAGATCTTCCACGATCTCCTGTCCGAATCCGCGGTACTCGATGCCGTCGAACATACGACCCAGTACTCTTGCCGTATCCGCAATGCTTTCCTTCTTTCCGATCTGCGATCCGGACGGATCCAGATACGTCGGATGCATGCCCAGATCGATCGCTGCCACTTCAAACGCGCAGCGGGTTCTTGTGCTGGTCTTCTCAAAGATCAGCGCGACATTCTTTCCTTCGTGCATCTTATGCGGGATGCCTGCTTTTTTCTTTGCTTTCAGTTCTGCCGCCAGATCCAGCAGATAGGTGATCTCTTCCGGTGTAAAATCCAGAAGTTTCAAAAAATTGCGATTCTTCAGATCCATCATGCTTCCTTTCCGGCCTGCTCTTTGATCACAGCCACTGCTTTTTTCAGGACATCCATCGGGATGTTCAATGCCGGCAAAAGCCTTATCTTATCCTTTGCGGTCAGGCACAGGACGCCTTCCGCCATACAGTCTTTCAAAACGTCAGCGGCCGGGCGAACCGTTTTGATTCCGATCATGAGGCCTTTGCCCGTCACGCTCTCAACACCCTTTGCGTTTTCCAGCTCGCTGAATATATACACGCTCTTTTCTGCCACTTCGTCAAGAAGCGCATCGTCGATCCGCGATACCACACTGAGCGCGGCTGCGCAGGATACCGGGTTGCCGCCGAAGGTAGAGCCGTTATCGCCTGCCGCGAAAATGTTTTCCACTTTTTCGCCGAGGAGGGTTGCGCCGATCGGAAGGCCGCCTGCCAGTCCCTTTGCAGTCGATACGATATCCGGCTGGATTCCGAAATGCATGTAAGAATAAAACTTGCCGGTCCGTCCGTTGCCGGTCTGCACTTCATCCACGATCAGCGGGATGTCATTTTCTTTTGCGATCGCATCTACCGCTTTCACAAATTCCTCCGTCAGCGGGACGACGCCGCCTTCTCCCTGCACACATTCGATCATGATGCCGGCCACTTTCGTGTCCGCAATGATCTGTTTCAGCCCGTCCACATCGCCTGCTGCCACATAAGCAAAACCCGGTGTCAGCGGGGTGAACAGTTTATGGAACTGCTCCTGTCCGGTTGCTGCCAGAGTGGTCAGCGTTCTTCCGTGGAAGCTGTTGATCAGGGTTACGATCGTAAAGCAATCCCCGCCTTTTTTCTCCGCGGAATATTTTCTTGCCGCCTTGATCGCGCACTCATTGGCCTCCGCGCCGGAGTTGCAGAAGAAGACTTTCTTCATGCCGCTCTTTTCGCACAGCTTTTCGGCCAGCAGTGCGCAAGGCTCTGTATAATACAAGTTCGACATGTGCTGCACTTTTCCGATCTGATCAATGACGGCCTGCTGCCAGATATCATCTGCAATGCCGAATGCCGTCACGCCGATCCCGCTGCCCATGTCGATATATTCTTTTCCGTTTTCGTCATATACCAGAGATCCCTTGCCGTGGGTGATCTCCACCGGAAACCGGTTATACGTTCCCGCGATATATTTCTGATCTGTTTCTTTGATTCCCATCGTGTTCTCCTTTATGGGTGCTGTCTGCCGGATCAGCCGGTCAGCCTTCGTCTGCTTTGATCAATGTGCCGGCGCCTTCGTCCGTCAGAAGTTCCATCAGGATCGAGTGCGAGATCCGGCCGTCCAGAATGACCACGTTTTTCACGCCCTTGCCGATTGCTTCGATGCAGCAGTCGACCTTCGGGATCATGCCGCCGGAGATGATGCCGCTTTCATACAGCTGCTGTGCTTCGCTGATTGTCAGTTCCGGGATCAGCGTATCCGGATCGTCTTTATCTTCCAGGATGCCGTCGATGTCGGTCATCATGATGAGACGTTCCGCGCCGAGCGCGCCTGCGATGTGCGCTGCTGCCGTATCACCGTTGATGTTGTAGACGTTGCCTTCCTCATCACAACCGATCGTGGAGATCACCGGAATATAGCCTTTCTCCAGAAGGCCTGTGACCGGCTCGATATTGATCTTCGTGATGTCACCGACAAATCCCAGTCTCTCATCTTTCATCGTGGCTTCGATCAGCCGTCCGTCTGTTCCGGAAAGTCCGATGGCGTTGCCGCCCTTCATCTCCAGAAGATTGACCAGGGATTTGTTGACCTTTCCGGTCAGGACCATCTGCACGATCTCGATCGTCTCTTCATCCGTGACGCGGAGACCATCCACAAACTCGGACCGCTTGCCCAGCTTTTTCATCATGTCCGTGATCTCCGGGCCCCCGCCGTGCACCAGCACGACCTTGACGCCGATCAGCCACAGAAGGACCATGTCCTCCATAACCTGCTGTTTCAGCTGTTCGTTGATCATGGCATTGCCGCCGTATTTCACGACGACAACTTTTCCCGTATAGTGTTTGATGTTCGGAAGGGCCTGGATCAGTACCTCTGCCCGCTCCATGTTGGAAAACTCGTTCATGTTATCTCCTGTTTCAAGTCCGGTAATCACCATTTATTTTCACGTAGTCATAGGTCAGATCGCAGCCCCATGCCACGGAATCAAACTCACCGTCGTTCAGATCCACCAGGATGTCGATCTCCTTCTCCAGAAGGATCTCTTTTGCGATCTCTTCTGAGAACTCTACGCCTGCGCCATTCTTGCAGACATCAATCTTTCCCTTGCTGCTCTGAAATGCCACGTCGATCTTGTTGACGTCCACGTCCGCTCCGCTGTAGCCGATCGCGCACAGGACACGTCCCCAGTTGGCATCCGCGCCGAACATCGCTGCCTTTAAAAGGCTGGATGTGATCACGCTCTTGGCTACGGTCTTGGCGATGTCCAGTGTCTTTCCATGACTGACTTTGCACTCCAGAAGTTTGGTTGCGCCTTCGCCATCGCCCGCGATCATCCGGCAGAGCCCGACAGTCACGGTGTTCAGTGCCTTCATGAAGGTGTCAAAGTCTTCGCCTTCTTTATCGATCAGATTGTTTTCTGCCATGCCGTTTGCAAGGACGGTCACCATATCATTGGTCGAGGTGTCGCCATCCACGCTGACCATGTTGAAGGTGTTTGCAATATCGGAAGAAAGAGCTTTCTGCAGCATATCCGGCGCGATGGCCACGTCTGTGGTGATAAATACCAGCATCGTTGCCATGTTCGGATGGATCATGCCGCTGCCTTTTGCGATGCCGCCGATCCTGCAGGTCTTGCCGGACAGTTCAAACTCCACCGCCAGGGTTTTCTGGACGGTGTCGGTCGTCATGATGCCTTCGGTCGCATTTTCCGATCCGTCAACAGAAAGTTCTTTCACGAGTTCCGGCATTTTTTCTGCCATCGGTGTGATATCCAGCGGCTGTCCGATCACGCCGGTGGAGGCAACCACTACGTCTTTCGCATCGATCCCGATCTCTTTTGCCAGAAGATCACACATCTTCTCGGCAATTTCGATCCCGTCCGCGTTGCAAGTATTTGCGTTTCCGCTGTTGCAGATGACTGCCTGCGCGTAGCCGTCCGCAATATGTTCTTTCGTTACCGTGAGCGGCGCACCTTTTACAAGGTTCGTCGTATAAACAGCAGCGCATGCCGCTTTTTTCTCGCTGAAGATCAATGCCAGATCCCGTTTGTCTCTGCTCTTGCGGATCCCGCAATGCACTCCGCCGGCCTTGAATCCTTTTGCCGCGCACACGCCGCCTTTGATTTCCTTCATAATCTGCCCTTTCCGGTTGTTGTTTCCGGGCTTTCGGATGCCCGGTTTCTTCTATAATATGAGTCCTTCTGTTTCGTCGATTCCCAGTGCGATGTTCATGTTCTGAATCGCTGCTCCCGATGCTCCTTTTCCCAGGTTATCAAATCGGGAGATCAGAAGGAGCCGTTCTTCATTGCCTGCGATGCTGATCTCCATGTCATCCTTTCCTGCATAAGCTCCTGCCGAAAGGAATCCTCCTTCATCCGCACCCGTTTCAAAATGGATGATCCTGCTCTGATAATAGCTGCTGTAGATCTGTGCGATCTCTTCCGGTGTGATGCCAAGTTCTTTTGGAGAGACCGGGATCACGACCTCCATTCCTGCAAAGTACGGCGCTACGATCGGGCTGAAGATTGGTTCTTTTTCCAGATTTGCGATCTTCTTCATCTCCGGAAGATGCTTATGCATCTGTGTCAATCCGTAAAGTCTTGGGGCATCCAACAGCACGTCGCGCTCCGGGGCCTCGTAATCGGCGATCATTTTTTTGCCGCCGCCGGAGTATCCCGTCAGGGAAAAGCAGGAAAGCTGCATATCCGTTTTTATGACGCCCTTTTCTGTCAGCGGCACTGCCAGCGAAAGGAATCCGCTTGCGTGACATCCCGGGTTTGCGATCCGTTTTGCATGTTGGATCTTTTCCCTCTGGCCGGTGAACTCTGCGAATCCGTAAGTCCAGCCTTCGCTCACGCGATGTGCGGTCGAGGTGTCGATGATCACGGTGCTGTCATTCTCCACCAGTGTCACGGCCTCTCTTGCCGCATCATCCGGGAGGCAGAGGAAGACAACGTCCGCTGCGTTCATCGCCTCTTTCCGTGCGTTGACATCTTTCCGTACGGCTTCTTCCAGCTTGATCAGCTCGATGTCACTTCTTTCGCCAAGCCTTGCGGATACTTTCAGTCCCGTGGTGCCTGCGCTTCCGTCAATAAAAACTTTTTTCATCTATGTCAGTCCTTTTTATTCTTTGCGTCTACCATTGCCTGAACCTTGATCGGGAGACCGAACAGATTGATGAATCCCTCGGAATCCTTCTGGTTGTAATCGCTCTCTCCGAATGTTGCGATGTCCTCGCTGTAGAGAGAATAGTCGCTCCAGACGCCGGCTTTGATGATATTGCCTTTGTACAGTTTCAGTTTCACCTTGCCGGTCACGTTCTCCTGTGTCTTGTCCACAAATGCGGAAAGTGCTTCCCGAAGAGGCGTAAACCATTGTCCATTATATACCAATTCCGCAAATGTGATGGCGATTTTCTGTTTCTCATGAAGGGTCATCTTATCCAGGCAGACGCTCTCCAGATATTCGTGTGCTTTATAAAGAATGGTTCCGCCAGGTGTCTCATACACGCCTCGGCATTTCATGCCGACCAGACGGTTCTCGACGATATCCAGAAGTCCGATGCCGTTTGCTCCGCCCAGTTCGTTCAGCTTCAGAATGATTTCCTTTGCGCTCATTTTTTCATCGTTCAGAGCGACTGGTTTGCCTTCTTCAAAGTCAAGTGTGATATATGTCGGCTCATCCGGCGCATCAAGCGGAGAGACGCTCATCTCCAGGAATCCCGGCTTCTCATACAGCGGTTCGTTTCCGGTATCTTCCAGATCCAGACCTTCATGTGATAAGTGCCACAGGTTCTTGTCTTTGGAATAATTGGTTTCACGGTTTATTTTTAAAGGAATGTTGTGTGCTTCTGCATAGTCGATCTCTTCCTCACGGGATTTGATGGTCCACTCACGCCATGGCGCGATAATCGGCATTTCCGGTGCGAAGTGTTTGATGGCCAGTTCGAAACGGACCTGGTCGTTGCCTTTGCCTGTGCATCCATGGCAGATGGCATCTGCGTCTTCTTTCTTGGCGATCTCAACCAGTCCCTTTGCGATGCATGGACGAGCGTGAGAGGTTCCCAACAGGTACTCTTCGTAAACAGCGCCGGCCTTCATGGTCGGGATGATGTATTCGTCCACATATTCATCCGTCAGATCCAGAATATAGAGTTTGGACGCGCCGGTCTTGATTGCCTTTTCCTCCAGGCCTTCCAGCTCATCTGCCTGTCCCACATTTCCGGAGACCGCGATGACCTCGCAGTTATTGTAGTTTTCCTTCAGCCACGGAATGATGATCGACGTATCGAGTCCGCCCGAATATGCCAGCACAACTTTTTTGATATCTTCCTTTTTCATTTTTCTGCTCCTTTTTGTATAATTTATGCACAATTTATGCATAAAATGTAGATTTATGTTGTGTATTATAGCATAACATTTTCGGAATGCAAGTATAAATAATGTAAAATATTCGGTTTATATGCGTCTTTTTTCGGGAAATCTGCACAAAAATGCCGTTTATGCATAATTTTTGCATAAACGGCATTCCGAAAGGAGAAAGTTATGAGAAAAGTATGTTGATGGAAGCGCAAGGCTTTCCGGCATTATTTTTTTCTTCTGCTGTTGTAATCACTCCGGATCTCTTCGAAGCATGCCTCGTCTAAATCTTCACAAGCGCGGGCACTTCCAACCATCCCCGACACTGCGCTAAAGACAACATGTGTTCCCTTCTTATCTGCGTGGTAATTGACCGCGCGGTTCTCATTGATCCCGAAATGTTTTGCTGTTTCAACCGCATCAATATTCGCGCCGATGAAGACAAATTCCCAGCCGTTCTTTTCCTTCTTCTGCTCGATCATCCTTTTGACTTCGTTGCTGGAATATCTGCGGCTGGCGTTTTCCAGACCGTCCGTAGTAATCACAAATAACGTATTTGCCGGCACATCCTCTTCCCGCGCATATTTGTGGATGGTCTCGATGTGATGGACTGCATCACCGATCGCATCGATCAGTGCCGTGCATCCGCTGACGCGGTAATCCTGCCTGGTCATCTCCGGCACATCCGCAAGCCGCACCCTGTCATGGAGCACTGTGGAATAATCGCTAAAAAGCACTGTGGAAACATAGCAGATGCCATCCTTTTCCTTCTGCTCTCTGATCATACTGTTGAAGCCGCCGATCGTGTCTTCCTCCAGCCCGCTCATGGACCCGCTCTTGTCTAAAATAAAAACCAGTTCTGTGATATTGTTCTTTTCCATTTTGATTACCTCCTGTGAATGTTTTCTTTATGGCCACATTCTACGGATTTCGCGAATCGGATTGGTCAATTCGGAATTGACTTTTTCCGTTTGATAGTTGGCCTGTGTATGGTAAAATAGGGGATTGCGTAAAATACCGGGTATAAATAAGGCCTGTTGTACCTGGCAAAACGAGGTATCACACAAAATGCCTGGTATAAAAAAGACCTATTGTGCATGGCAAAACGAGATGTCGCGCGAAATGCCTGGTATATAATGTGCAAAATATGCATGGTAAAATTGCGATTCAGGTGAAAGGCCTGGTATTTGCAGGACAAAATGTACCTGGCAAAAAAAGAGATTGCGCAAAATACCAGGTATTTAAAGGGTATAATGTGCATGGTAAAATCGCATTTCTACCAAAATGCCAGGTAAAAAAACAGCCGCCAGATCGGCAGCTGCTTTTTGGACTTTATGAATATTTACCGCGAGCCCAGAAGCTTTTGGTCATATTGAAAGAGCGTGTTATTGATCTCGAACAGATCGTATTTCTTATTCTTAATGAAGAATTCCACGATCACGTCCAGTTTGCTGCTGTGGGAAAGTGCGTAGCCGGCGCGTTCCAGCAGGTCTTTGGTCTCTTCCAGATCCATCTGCAGCGCAATGGCAAATGCGAGGATCGTGGTCTTGGACGGAATATATTCCGGATTGCTTTTAATATTGGAAAAGATCTGTTTGCTCACGTTGGCTTTCTTGTAGCAGTCGGAATCCTTCATGCCGCGCTCGTCGATCTTCCGGAACAGATAATCCGAAAAGCTTTCATCCAGTTCGAATGCCATACTGTCAGCAACTGCATGACCGTAAACTCCTGCCGGGCGTGCTTGCCTTGCTTCCTGTAGCATCGGTGCGTACGCCGACTCTGTCTCCCGCAGCATCGCTCCAGATGACGCTCCGGATGCAGGAGGTCCAAAAGCAGCTGCCTGTCTCTCTTCGGGAGGTCTTGCTGCAGATGGTGCAGGAGCAGACGGAGCAGAATAACAGACATCTTCTGCTTCTTCCATGACATCCATATAAGGTTCTTCATACACTTCTGCCAAATAATCTTCGACCTGCTGCAGCAGTTCTTTACTGACTGTCCTGTCAGCAGAAGCGCCCGTCTCGGCAGAAGCGTCTGCGTCTGCCGAGTCATCAGATTCGTCCCGGCAGAACTCCTTCAATCCATCGAGAGAACCACCCTGCTTCAGGCTGATCGTCTTTACGATTTCGTTGCCTTTCAGATATTCGGTGATCGTCTGGAAGGTCTTCTTTTCTTCGCCGCCGCCGGACATGGCAAACAGATAAAACTTCCTGCCTTCCGGTTTTGCTTTCTTAAGGAAGGCTTTGATCGCGCCCGGTGCGTTACCTGCCCAGACAGGTGTGCCGAGGAAAATCCGGTCATATGCATTGATATCGATATCTTCATTCAGGATGCCCGGGTCGCCCTGGGTGAGCGCATTAAATCCGCCGACCAGGAATTTCTTCATGCCGGACTTTGGCGGCTCTTTCCGCACAGCGATTTTAAGAAGTGTCGGCTCCGCGCCGCTGGCGCGAAGTTCGTCCGCAATCGTTTCCGCGACTTTTTCGGTATGTCCCTCAAAGGAATAATAAGCGATCAGTATGTTTCCCATGGCTTACCTTCCATTCACTGTGGAGGTCTCGATTATGCAGCTTGGATCCACGCTGCCCCGGAGGTCTTTGGCAGTATCACCCCAGCGGCTGCCGCCAGAGGTCGCAAACAGAATGAGTTTCTTATTGGAAAAATCATATTTCTCGACAAACGTTTTGACGATCGTCGGCGCAACATAACACCAGATCGGGAACCCGAGATAAATGGTGTCATATTTCTCGATGTGCGCATCATCGTCAACGATTGGCGGGCGTTCATCCGGATGCCGCATTTCGACAATGCTTCGCGAACTTTCATTCCACCAGATCAGATCTTCTTTTGTATACGGAACCAGCGGCTTGATCTCATACAGATCGGCCCCCAGTTTTTCCGCCAGTTTCTCCGCTTCTTTTCTTGTAACTCCCGAAGCGCTGAAGTATGCAACTAAAATACTCATAACCCCTATCCTTTCCCTGCCCTGTGCCGTTTTGGCACGGACAACAATATCCTGATATTATCTGTGCTCCCTCAAAAACTGCATGATCGCGTCATAGTGTTCCGGGTCATGCGGGAAGGAACAATGCGTACAGACTTTGATCGTCTTCCCCTTGGACTCTTTGAAAGTCGGATGCCCGAGGCAATCTTTATAGGTATACATCGGGCAATAACAAAACAGGCAGTTGAAATCCCCCTCCCGGTCGTGGCAAGGGAAGTACTGACAATCTTTGTTGCAAAAATATTTGGATGAATGTTCCATGCTGCCCTCCTGATGCTTTTATTTTACTCTTCGGCCGAGGCTTTGTGCAATCGCATTGCTTCCACAAAATGGTCTGCGAACTCTTCGCAGGACGGATAATACAGATGCGGGAATCCCCAAAAATGATCATTTCCTTCATGGATGCACTCCCAGGTCTTGCCCGTGACCGGTTTCACGGCCACACAGGCATCTCCGTTATCCGGCGAATCATAATAATGAAACTCGTGTGCCTTGATCTTGCTGCCTTCCTTCAGGAAGCACGGGCTCTTCTCGGATAATTCCACATATCCGAACCGTACCAGTTTCCCGGTGTTGCCGGCCGTGCCTTTGATGAGGCCGACCATCGGCGCACTGTTTCCGTCTGTATCTTCCAGGAACTCATGCAGGTAAAGGAATCCGCCGCACTCCGCAAGGGAAGGAATCCCCTTTCCGATCGCCTCCCGGATGGACGCTTTCATGCTTTCGTTCGCACCGAGTTTCTTTACATACAGTTCCGGATAACCGCCGCCCAGCAGGATGCCGTCTGCATCTTCCGGAAGGACCGTATCATGCAATGGTGAAAAATATCTGATCTTCACGCCCTTCTTCTGGAAGGTCCGCATATTGGCTCCATAATAGAAGCAGAACGCTTCATCCCGGGCAACCGCCAGCGTGAGTTCTGCGTTGGCATCATCATATGTTTCGGACAGAACGTCTTCCACGTCCTCTGCCGCATCCGCAATCTGTAATAATCTGTCAAATCCTGCCGTCTCCAGGAACTGGTCTGCTGCCGCATCAAGCTGCGTTTCCAGATCCTCGATCTCTCCCGGAAGCATCAGCCCCAGATGCCGGCTCTCCAGATGGATATCTTTCCGCGATGGGAAGAAGCCGATTACCGGAACGCTTAATTCTTTTTCCAACATCGGCCGCATGGTCTCCAGAAAACTTGCAGTCATGCGGTTTAAGATCACGCCGCGGATCAGTCCTTCGGTATCATAATCAAGGAACCCTTTGATCAAAGGGACCATGGACAACCCCATGCCGTGCACGTCGACCACCAGGATGATCGGCGTCTTTGTCATCTTGGCCAGATGATAAGCTGAGCCTTCTTCCCGCGTGCCGCCCAGACCATCGAATAATCCCATGACGCCTTCCATGACGGCGATGTCCGCATCCTTTGCCGCTTCCGCAAAAAGACGTTTCGTATCTTCGCCGGAGAAGAACGTGTCCAGATTCTCGGACGGGACTTTCAAAACCGTCCGGTGAAACATCGGATCAATATAATCCGGGCCGCACTTGAATGCGGCCGGACGAAAGCCCTTCTTTTTCAACGCTCCGAGGAGGGCGCAGGTGATCAGAGTTTTTCCGCTCCCGCTTTTCGGCGCGGCGAGCAATACGCGTGGTATCTTCATTCTGTATTTCCTTTAAATGAACAGATCCAGACCGGATTCTCAGCCTGCAGCATATGATAGTTCCCGACCTTACGGGTCCTGGTCACAGACATCATGACAATGTCAAAATCTGCAACATTGAAATTCTTTTCGATCTGCAGAAACTCTTCAAATGTTTCATGGCTTACGGCATTTGCCACGATGCCTGCCTTCGGGTTTTTGTCGAAGATTGCCTGAATGATTTCGTTCAGGTTGCCGCCGGACCCGCCGATGAACACATGCGTCGGTGCCGGCAATCCTTCGAGTCCTTCCGGCGCATATGCCTGGACGATCTCCACATTGGAAAGGGAGAACTGCTCCACGTTCTGTCTGATCAGTTCCACTGCCTCCTCTTTCCGCTCGATTGCGTATACCTGGATATCCGGGGAGATCCGCGCGATCTCGACCGCGATGGATCCGGTCCCGCTGCCCACATCGTAAACGACGGAATCGCTCCGCAGGCCCAGCTTGGAAATGCTAGCCGTTCTTACTTCTTCTTTTGTCATCGGGACTTTTGCCCGGATGAAAGATGCATCCGGAAGCCCGTGTGTGACGAATGGTTTCTCCGCTTTATCATTCAGGATGAACAGGGCATACAGCCCATCTTTCTCCAGTCCTTCGCAGTCTGCCGGGGAAAGATCTTTCAGCTCCTGCTCCGGATAGGACATCTGGTAACCGCTCAGGATCCGGCAATTGTCCATGCCTTCCTCAAGCAGCATCCGGCCGATCGCTTTCAGATCGTCCACGCCGGAAACCAGCAGGAAGGTTTTTTCGTTTGTCTTGATCGTATGCAGAAGTCTTCCTCTCCACTGATCTGCCTTCCCTCTACCGTGAATGCTGAACAAATACGCATTCTCCCAGGAGATGCCGAACAGAGATGCCAGATTGGAAACGGACGAAATGCCCGGGAAGACTTTCACTTCACCGGTCAGGGTCCCGTTATTCAGCTCCTCCGTCAGCGCACCGTACATCTTCGTCGCGCCACTGTAGAATCCGCTGTCCCCGGAAAACAGGATCGCCACATCGCCCGGCTTTTCCTGCATCACCGGAATGATATCTTTCGCAAAGTAATATGGATAACTCTCCTTCGTGACCTTGCAGTCCTCCAGGAGACGTTTTGCGCCAAAGACAAGGTCGGCGCTTTCCAGCGCCTGCCATGCTTCCACGGTCAGATTTTCCGGATGTCCCATGCCGCAGCCGATCAGGCTGATCTTCCGTGGACGCGCATCCAGAAATGCGAACAGTGCGCCGCGTACTTCCTCCGGAGATAGTCCTTCAGAATTGTCCGGAACACCGATGATATACAGCGGAATGTCCGCTTTGGCGGCAGCGGTTTCTTTTTCTTCAAAGCCTCCGCTCCTGCCGCTCTGCTTGGTGACCATGATCTGAATGTCATGGTCCTGTATGATCGCCAGGTTCATCGCCTCGGAGAATGGTCCCTGCATCGCAATGATCCGCTTGCCCGGGATCTGATTATTCTCGCAGATCTCAACGCTTTCTTTTCCCGGCAGCACGCGCGCATAGATCCGGTCGCGGATCGCATCTTCCGCGCAGTATTCCGGAAGTTCTTTGCTTCCCGTGGTCAGGAGAATATTGCCTTTCGTCTCTGCCAGTGCCTTGATGCAGGCGGCGGTATCCGGGAAGAAAAACTTCTTCGCGGATATGATATCTTTTTCCCCACCGACTTTATTCCGGTCGAGACGCAGATAGGTCACGCCTTTTTCTTCTGCTGCCTTCCTGATATTCTCAGTTGCTTCTTTTGCGTATGGATGGGTCGCATCCACAACGACCTGCGTGCCTTCTTTTTCCATGAAGGCCGCAATCCCCTCTTCGTTCAGCCGGCCGGTGTGCACGTGCGCGCGCGGATCCTCATTCAGGACCTGCTCGCCATATTCCGTGGCAACGCACAGATCATGCTCTGTGCCCTTTTCACACAGCCATTCCGAGATCTCTCTTCCTTCGGTCGTTCCTGCAAATACAAGAATCTTGCTCATTCCGCTCTTCTTTCTGACGGGTATCCCCGCTTCGTGACAAGTTTCCCGCCAATGATCTCGGCGGTCGAGTTGCCGATGAATACCGTCGTAAACATATTGACTTTCATATCTCTGAGTTCTGCGAGTGTGCAGGTTGTCGCCTTAGTGTCTTCTCTTCCGATATTCTCCACAAAGCCGCACGGACGCTCCGGCTCGATCTCCCGCAAAAGGATATCGCAGGCTTTCTGTAAATAGTCCGCACGCTTATGGCTGGACGGATTATAGATTGCCATCGCGAAATCTGCCTTTGCAGCATATTCCAGTCTCTTTTCTATTTTCTCCCACGGCGTCAGCAGATCGCTCAGGCTGATCACGCAGAAATCATGATTCAGCGGAGCTCCCAGTACGGCTGCGCCGCTCGTTGCTGCCGTGATGCCCGGGATGATCTCGAGTTCGCACTCCGGATAGTTCTTTCCGATCTCATACATCAGGGATGCCATGCCGTAGATGCCGGCGTCGCCGCTGCAGATCATGGCCACCTTTTTTCCCTTCATTGCTTCCTCGAAGCACATGACACATCTTTTTTCTTCCTGCATCATCGGAGTGGACATCTGTTCTTTGTCATCAAATTTTCCGTCCAGGAGTTTCAGATACACGGTATAGCCGATGATCGTATCCGCGTCTTCCAATGCATGCATTGCCTCTGGTGTCGTCATTTCTGCTGTTCCCGGGCCAAGCCCAACCACATAGATCTTATTCATAGAATTCCAGTCTCCATTTCTTTTCTGCGATTGCCAGTGTTACTCCGTTATCTGCTACTTTCCGAAGGATCAGTTCGCCGTTTCCTTCACAATAAAACATCGCCGCCCGTTCGGAAACGCATCCCGTTCCGGTCGTCTGCTTGACGAATTCACTCACCGAGAAATCGCCTTCCAGGCTCTCCAGCTCCTCCGCGGAATAGGTTTCGAACGGTACATTCAGTTCTCTTGCAAGATCGATCAGCCCCTGCTCTTTCCGTTTGTGCTCGACAGATGTGATGGCACAGACTTCCTCCGGTGCGATCCCCAGTTTTGATAACTGCGGAAGGGCAAGGCTTTCGATCTCTTCTTTGGTTTTCCCCATTCTGCATCCGATGCCAAGCACGTATTTTGCCGGCGTCAGGTATAACAGGGCTTGCGGTGATGCCCCGGTCTTTCTGCCAATGTAGATATCAAACTCAGCAGAAGGATCCGCTTCTGTTTCCGGCAGGATCACAAGGTCGTCCGCATGGGCTTTCGCGAACGCTTCCTTTTCCTTCTCGTCAAACAGGACATCTTTTCCGATGCAGAAAATCAGCTTTTCACCCGTGAGGACCTTGGAGGATACGGCTGCGATCCCGGCTTTGTTTACGATGGTCAAATGGTTTTTCTTTGCAAACACGTCTGCAGCAATTTTGCCGTTAATATCGGTTGCCGTCGTGATCACCGGAACCGCGCCCATTTTCTCTGCGATCAAAGAAGCCAGCTCGTTTGCTCCGCCAACATGTCCGGAAAGGATCGGAATGATGTACCTTCCGTGATCATCCATGACAAGGACCGGGCTGTCGGAGAGTTTGTTTTCCGCAAATGGCGCAATGGAGCGGACCGCAATGCCGGTCGCCCCGATAAAAAGGATCGCATTCTTTTCTGCAAACTGTTTTTCCGTCCAGTCCTGAACGGTTCCTTCCACAAAAATGTCGCCACACTCTTCTCTCAGCTGGCTGCACTTGCAGAATCTGCGGACTGTAAGATCCTTGATTCCTGCCTGATTCAGTTCATTCATCCTGTCATACCCATTCCGGGTAAAACAGATCACCGATAATATCATTTTATTTCTTTGCCTGACGGAACTCCGTTGAAAAATCATCTGCGTACAGTCTGGAAAGGCTGTAGTTACTCGTGTTCAGAACATCCCCGATCAAAATCATGGCCGTCTTCGTGATGTTATGCTCCTTTGCCGTTGCGGCAAGTGTTTCGATCGTGCAGATATAAGCCTCTTCTTCCGGCCAGGTTGCTTTGTAAATAATAGCAGCCGGCGTCGTCTTCTCATATCCGCCTTCGACCAGTGCTGTACACAGTTCTTCCAGAAGACCTGTGCTCAGATAGATCGCCATCGTGGATTTATGCGCTGCGAAACTCTGGATGTTTTCTCTGTCCGGCACCTTTGTTTTTCCTTCCATTCGCGTAATGATCAGGGACTGGGAAACATCCGGCAGGGTGAATTCCAGATTCAGAGAAGCGGCAGCACCAAAACATGCGCTGACGCCCGGCGTCGTTGCGTACTGGATGCCGTTCTTATCCAAGTCGTCCATCTGCTCGCGGATCGCGCCGTAGAGACTGGCATCTCCGGTATGCAGACGCACGGTCATTTTGTTTTCGGCTTCTGCTTTTTTGATCGCGTCCAGTACTTCCTCCAGTGTCATCGTCGCGCTGTTGTAAATCTCGCAACCTTCCTTTGCGTAATCCAGCAATGCCGGATTGACCAGCGATCCTGCATAGATGATCACATCTGCTTCTTTCAATAAGTTCATGCCCCTGACCGTGATCAGGTCGGCTGCTCCAGGTCCTGCACCAACAAAGTTAACCATTTTTTTGCTCCTTTACTTTGTGCCAATTCTCCATACTTGCTGGAGTATACAATACATTCTATTTCCATCCGGTCTGCCGCCCTTTTTCGCAGGAAAAACATAATCTTTTCCATCAGGTTTTGCATGACCGCTTCTTTCTTGCCTTCTTCCTCGATCAGGCGGATCGCTTCGTCTGTCATAACGCAGTCTAAGATCTTCAGGCACGTTTCTCTTGAAACACCGCACTGCAAAGCTGCTGCCGCCATGATCTCCATCCGGCAGTCACCTTCCCGGGAATGCGTGTTCATGATGCCGCCGGCTACCTTGACCAGCTTGCCCATGTTTCCGGTCAGCAGCATCGCTTCGAATCCGAGCTCCGCCGCCATATCGATCGTATCCCCGATGAAGTTGCTGCACTTCACACTCTTATCCAGATCATAGTTATAAGTTTCTTTCATATAATCCAGACCATAATTACCCGGCGAGACTGCCGCGCAGCGGTAGCCAAATGCCTTATGCTGTCTGAGCTCCACTTTGATCGTATCCAGAATCGCCTGCATGCTCATCGGCTCCACCACGCCACTTGTCCCAATGATCGAAATGCCGCCTTCGATCCCAAGGCGCGGATTAAACGTCTTTTTTGCAATCTCTTCTCCCTCAGGAACAGAAATGATCACTTGAACGGTTCCGTGAAAATCGGCGTTTTCCAGGATCTCCGTTACTTCTTTTGTGATCATCTCGCGCGGGACATGATTGATCGCTGCATTCCCGACCGGCTGGTCCAGCCCCGGTTTCGTGACCCGGCCGACACCTTTTCCGCCATCGATCATTACCAGCGCTTCTCCGTCTTCTTTTCGTTCCACGATCTCCACCCTTGCAAAGACCAGCGCTCCGCTTGTGGCATCCGGATCATCTCCGCCATCTTTTACGACCGCGCAAGAGACATAATTTTCCCCACGCTCGATCTCAAGGATCTCCGGTTCATAGACGGGACCCTTTGGTGTCTGAATGCTGACGGTATTCTTTTCCTTTCCGAACAGAAGCATGTATGCCGCCGCCTTAGAGGCTGCAGCTGCACAGCTTCCGGTAGTAAATCCAGATCTCATAGATATTCTTTACGGAGTTCATACAGAAGCGCGTTGCAGATGGCTGCTGCCACGTTGCTTCCTCCTTTTCTCCCCCGGTTGATGATATACGGAACATCCGAATCAATGAATAATTCCTTGGATGCTTCCACGTTCACAAAGCCGACCGGAACACCGATCACGAACGCCGGCCTCCAATCGGTTTTCTGCATTTGCTCATAAATGGCGATCAGTGCTGTCGGCGCATTTCCGATCGCGAAAATAACCGGCTTTTCGATGGCCGCTGCACGCTCCATGCTGACGGTTGCTCTTGTCACACCGCGTTCTTTTGCCTCTCTTGCCACGTCCGGATCTGCCATGAAGCAGTGTGCCTCACCACCAAACTTCGCCAGCACAGTTTTGTTCACTCCGGACAGACCCATATTGGTATCGGTCACGATGTCCGCGCCGTTTTTGATCAGTTCTTTCGCAATCTTCACTGCGTCTTTGGAATAGGTCATCGTGTTGGCATATTCAAAATCCGCACTGGTATGGATCACGCGGCGGGTGATCATATCCTGTTCTTCCGGAAGGACAATGCCTTTTTCAGCAAGTTCTTTCGCAATGATCTCAAAGCTTCTTTTTTCGATATCTTCCGGTTTGACATATTCAATGTTTTTCATTTTTGTTCCTCATTGATGATTTCCCGGATCTGCCGGATCAGTTCGTCATTCTCTTCTTTCGGCCGGACCGCGATCCGGTAATACCCTTTTTCCAGGCCCTGGTAATCCGAGCAGTCACGGATCAGGATCTCTTTTTCCAGAAGGCGTTCGTACAGATCTGTGACCGGGCTTTTGACCAGGATAAAGTTGGCGTTCGATTCCATGCAGGTAACTCCCATCTCCGTCAGGCTCTGCGCCAGACGTTCCCGCTCTGCGAATACTTCTTCCCTGGATTTCTGGAGCCGGCCGATTTCTTTCAATGCAGCCACGCCGGCTTCCTGTGCCATGATAGAAAGATTCCATTCCGGAAGCTGAGAGCGGATTTTCGCGTTTCGCTCCGTATCCATGCCAACCATATAGCCCAGCCGGACACCCGGGATCGCAAAGCTCTTCGTAAACGCCCTGAGAAGGATCATGTTCGGCCAAGTCTCCAGACCCTTGATACAGGAGTTGCCCTCCGGATCGTCGGACAGTTCCATAAAACACTCATCGAGGATCACGCTGATCCCTTTCTCCAGGCAGCGGTCCAGGATCTTCCCTAACAAATCGTGGTCGATATACCGGCCGGTCGGGTTGTTCGGATTGCACAGGATCAGCAGATCCGCATCTTTATACAGCGACTCCAGCAGATCTTCCGTAACCTGATGATCCTCACTCATAGGAAGATATACGATCTCTGCGCCCTCTGCCCTGACTGCCCACTGATAGCCGGAAAAAGACGGCACCGGCAACAGCACCTTCTTTGGCTGAAATGCGCGGACGGCTGCCATCAGAACCTCCGATGCGCCGTTTCCGAATATGATCCAGTCCGGATCTACATTCAATACTTTCGCCAGTTCTTCACGCAGCTTCTGCGCTTCCTGATCCGGATAATGCTCCGCTTTTGCAATGCTCTCGGAAAGCGCCTGTTTCACGCTTTCAAAAACTCCGGAAGGATTGGTGTTTACGGAAAAATCCAGCCGGACCTTATTCCGATAGCGGTCTCCGCCATGTGACATAAATTCATTCTCCTCTATACAAACGCGATCAGACACATGATCCCGGCACAGATCACCTCGCACAGGACTGCCGCGGTGATCATCAGGCGATTGACCCTGCGGATATCCCGATATTCCACCGGTCTTGTGTCATCTCCGATAAACGGCTTCTTATGTACTTCACCGAAATAAACGGCGTCCCCCGCAAGCCGGATCCCAAGGGCTCCTGCCGCGGTGCTTTCGGTCTGTGCCGAATTCGGACTGTCGTGCTTGCGGCAGTCCCGTTTATGAATGCGGGCGGCGTTCTTCGCACTGAAGTCTTTCCCAAGAAAAACACAACTTGCGATCATGAGCCATGCGCTGACCCTGGACGGAACGTAATTGACCACATCATCCAGGAGCGCTGCCGCCCGGCCAAAATCCAGATATTTTTCATTCCGGTAGCCGACCATGGAATCCATCGTATTGACTGCTTTATAAAAGAATCCCAAAATCGGTCCGCCGACGGCGGTAAACAGGAGCGGCGCGATCACACCGTCCGACGCATTTTCCGCCACGGTCTCGATGGCTGCTTTCGCGATCCCGATGTCATCCAGAACAGAAGTGTCTCTGCCAACAATCATGGAAACTGCGTACCGCGCGCCTTCCACATTTCCTCTTTCCAGTTCCTTGCACACCAGCATGCTCTCATCTCTGAGCGACCGGGTCGCAAGAATATAATAAGTGAGGACCGCTTCCACAATAATGCCCACGACCGGATGGATCAGATAAAAGCCAAAAATAAGGATCGCCGTGATAAGGACCGCAGAGCCCGTCACCACAACGACCAGCCAACGTCCCATCCTAAGCCTTTTCTTTTTTGGTCCGCGGTTCCACTTTTGATCTAAAACATAGATCAGCTTTCCGATCAGTCGGATCGGATGAGGCAGACTATGCGGATCCCCAATGATCAGATCCAGAATGAATCCCGCGACAAATGCCAGAAGATGATACTTCATGCCATGCCCCTTAGATCAATGCTTCCGTAAGCATTGCGTAAATTGCTTCCATATCCATGGAACTGCGGATCACGTCCGCCAGTTTGTCATACTCGCGTTCTTTCAGTTCCGCGTAATCGATCGCGCTTCCGGCTTCCAGATCGATCCCTTTATTTGCTGCCAGCGTCTTCACGATCTCCGTGACGATGCCGCCTTTATCAAAAATGGAGTGGATGTAGGTTCCGTAGACCATTCCGCTGTGGACCAGCTGCGGCAATTGCTCTCCTTTATCGGAAACGGTGTCTCCCATATGGATCTCGTAACCGGTGTAGTCCTGTCCGGACAGTCCGGCAAAGATTCCATCCACATCATTCAGATTTCCTTCCACCTGTTTCAATGTTTTCTGCGGAAGCAGAACGGTGTCGATCGGAAGAAGCTCCATGCCTCTCATCTCGCCGCCCTCTTCTGCATGGTCCGGATCGGCAATGCTGTTTCCGAGCATCTGATAACCACCGCAGATCCCGAATACCGGGATCCTTTCCGCCATCTTTTTCACGGCCGCTTCCAGTCCGCTCTCGCGCATCCACTTCAGGTCACCCATCGTGTTCTTGCTGCCCGGCAGCACGATCATATCCGGATTCTTCAGTTCGTTCACGTTCGTCACATAACGGACAGAAACGCTGTCGATCTGTTCAAACGAGTTCAAATCTGTGAAGTTGGAGATCCGCGGATACCGGATCACCGCAATATCGATCAGACCCTGCCGGCTGCTATTGAACCGCTCGGTCAGGCTGTCCTCATCTTCAATCTGTAAATACGTATACGGAACCACGCCGATGACCGGCTTTCCACCTCTTTCCTCCAGGATCTCGATGCCCGGGTCCAGGATCGTTTTATCTCCGCGGAACTTGTTGATCACCAGTCCCTTGACCAGTTCCAGTTCATCTTCTTCCAGAAGCATCAGCGTTCCGAGAAGCTGGGCAAAGATGCCGCCACGGTCGATGTCACCCACCAGAAGCACCGGTGCACCTACCATCTTGGCCATGCCCATGTTGACGATGTCATCATCTTTCAGATTGATCTCGGCCGGACTGCCGGCACCTTCGATCACGATGATGTCCGCCATCGTTTCCAGTTTTTTAAACGCTTTCTGGATATCCGGGATCAGTTCTTTTTTATATTTGAAATAATCTCTGGCATTCATGTTACCGAGGACTTCGCCGTTCACGATCACCTGTGAGCCAACGTCATTGGTCGGTTTTAACAGGATTGGATTCATGGCGACATCCGGTTTAATCCCGGCTGCTTCCGCCTGGACGACCTGTGCTCTGCCCATCTCCAATCCTTCTTCCGTGACAAAGGAATTCAGCGCCATGTTCTGCGATTTGAACGGTGCCACCCGGTATCCGTCCTGTTTGAACACACGGCAAAGACCTGCCGCGATCAGGCTTTTACCCGCATTGGACATCGTCCCCTGTATCATGATCACTTTTGCCATTATCGTTCCTCCGCTTTCATTTCGGATACCGCGTCTGCATTCAGAAGTTTTCCTTCCTTTTCTGCCATCTCAAGCAATTCTTTCATCCGTCCGTTGCTCTCTCCGTACTCGCAGCCGGCATCGATCACTTTCTCACAGGATAAGATCAGTTCTTTCGCCCGTTCAAAGGATTCATCGCTGATGCTGCCGAACGGCTTCTCTTCAATCACCTCGGCTGCAAGCAGACGCGCCAGCCGGTAATCCACATCGTTGGTAAACAGAATGCCCGTTGCAAACGGAATGTTCTTCTGCTGCAGTTCACGGTAGACCGGTATGCCGGATCCGTTTCCTGCAAGGATGAACAGTCTCGGTTCCTCTCCGACCGGCTTCTGCAGCTCGATGCTGCCGAACATCGGATCAAAGAACCCGTTATCAATATCATATAATTTCCGGATCCGCTCTTCATCGAAGATCTCTTCCGGCGTACCGAAACCGAACACATCCCTGCCTTTTACGGTTACGATGCGGTCCGCCACTTTTTCCGCCAGATCGATCTCGTGAAGAGATGTGATCACGGTGATGTTTTTCTTTCTTGCCATACGGGTCAGGATCGACAAAAGCTCCAGCTTATGACGTACATCCAGGAAGGACGTCGGCTCATCCAAAAGGATGATCTCCGGCTCCTGGCAAATCGCTCTCGCAAGCAGGATCCTCTGTTTCTGTCCGTCACTGATGGCGTTGAAATCGCGCTCGGAAAGTGCGACTGCATCAACGGTTTCCAGGGCATCATATACTTTCTGTTCATCTGCTTTCGTCAGAATACCCAGTCTGCCTGTATAAGGATACCGGCCTGTCGCGACGATATCCCGGCAAGTCATCAGCTCCACCTTGATCCGCTCCGTCAGGATCACGGCCATTTTTCTGGAAAGCTCCTTATAGGAATAATCTTTGATCGGCTTTCCCTCCAGATGTACCGTACCGGACACTGGCTCCAGATCACGTACAATCGTTTTCAGGATCGTGGATTTTCCTGCTCCGTTCGGTCCGATCAACGCTATGACTTCGCCTTTTTTGATCCTCAGATTGATGTCTTCAATAACAGGGACCTTGTTATAGCCGACCGACAGATGGTCAAGTGCAAGATATGCATTATCCATATCAGCGTCCCCTCCTTCTTGAAAGCATCATGAAAATAACGATCGGCGCGCCGAACACCGACGTGACCGTACTGATCGTTAGCTCGGTCGGTGAAAAGACCGTACGCGCGATCAGGTCGCAGATCATGCAGAACACCGCCCCACCCAGGAAGGTAGCCGGAATAACGATCAGTGGTTTTGACGTATTCAGTGCATGTTTGACCAGAAACGGTACAGCAATGCCGACGAAAGAGATTGGTCCGGCAAAGGCTGTGACCGTTGCGGCAAACAAGCTGGAAATGATGATCAGCAGGACACGGAATACTTTGATGTTGACGCCCATGCTCTGTGCGTATGCTTCGCCCAGCTGATATGCGCCGATCGGTTTTGCCAGCATGAAACAGACAACGAAGGTCACGCCCACGACGATGGCCGCCACCTGTACGTTGCTCCAGCTCATGCCGGAGAAACTTCCTTTGGACCAGTTATGCAGGTTGACAATGTCGGAATCTGCCGCAAACGTGATCACAAAATCCGTGATCGCGGTACAGATATAACCGATCATGATACCCGAAACCAACAGCGTTCCCATGTTCCGTATTCGCCTGGAAAACAACAGGACGAATCCAATGGATATGAGTGCTCCGATAAACGCCGCGATGATCAACACATACGATGATACGATCTGAAAACGCTGCATCAGGAAGATCATGGCAAGCGCTACAACCATCTTTGCCCCGGATGAAATACCTAACACAAACGGACCTGCGATCGGGTTTTCAAAAAAGGTCTGAAGCAAAAATCCTGAGAGGGACAATGCCCCTCCCAGGATTGCTGACATAATGATCCTTGGAAGACGGATCTTCCAGATGATATTGACCTCTGTTGCAGTTCCTTCACGCAGGAATATGATCCGCAGGATCTGCCCAACGGAAATATGCACATTTCCGGTGTTGATGTTCAAAACGATGATGACAAAAAATGCTGCCAGCAGAAAAACAAACACCAAGGTATAGCGCACCCTTCTTCGCGCGGTCTCTCCCCAGAAATCTGTTTTGGCTGCTTCCGTGTTCTTCTTCATAAGCAATTACTCTACTTTGGTTAAAAATGTCATCTGGCTCAAATCTCCGTCAGTTAAAATGATGTGAATATCCCTGATCATCTGAGCTGCGATGTCCGTCGACTGGTAGAATGATTTTCCGGTCGTATAGACATTTCCTTCTTTCACAGCCTTGAATTCGGAGAACATTTCATTTTTAGAGAGAAGTTCATCAACGCTGGAAAGCGGTGTATCGATCGTCCCGTTGTAGATGATGTAATCTGCATTGGATGCCGTTGAGAAAAATTCCTCCTCCGTAATCTCCATGGTCGATGACGTCTGATCCGTCTTCAGATCCGCGAATGCATAAACTCCACCGGCGGTATCAATCATTTTCGCGATATAGTCTTGCGGAGTCCGGATCACGATTCCTCCATTTGTATTGACATGGAAGTAAACCACGGTCTTTCCGGTATTTGGGAAGTCTTCCAGTTCTTCTGCAATTTTTGCCTGTTCATTAAAGAACGCTTCTGCTTCCGCCTCTTTATCGACAAGGATCGCATACATCTTGATCCACTCCGTTCTGCCGAGTGTGTCCCCTTCATAGCTGGAATTGTCCACAAGGACCGGGATGCCGAGATCCTCAATCATTTCTTTTACTTTTGGCGTATGGTAGATCATCGTGGATTCGACTGCCAGGTTGCAGCCCTCTTTGATCATCGTCTCATAATCCGGTGCACTGTATTTTCCGGCGTAGATGATGTCGCCTGCATTCATTGCTGCAACTGCATTTTCCACATACCAGCCGGATGCCTGTGTTCCGGACATCCGGATATGATCAAGCGCGTCTATGGCATCGAACAGCGACATAGCTGACGTTGCGGCAAGATAGATCTTGTCTAGCGGTTTCTGAAGCACGATGATATCCTCATCCAGCCCTTCCGGCGCGGTTTTGCCTTCCGGAACGACCAGAAATGTCCCGCTTTCCACGATATCGATAACCGCATATCCGTCTTCATAGTTGTAGATTGTAAATTGTTTTGCATACCGAAGCGGCGTGGTTCCGGTAAATGTCAGTCCCGGAATCTGTGGTGCTTCTTTCTCAACGTCCTGTCCGGCAGAAGCCGGTGGTGTTGCGCTTCCGCTGGATGGCGCCGGCTCGTTTTGTTCCGAGCCGCCGCATCCTGTCAGGACAAGGACAAGGCTGATCAGCAATGCGATCAGGCATGCGAATATTTTTTTTCTGTCCTGTTTCATTATCCTTTATCCTCTTTTCTTTACTGCTGTCCTTTTTGGATCAATGCATCTGCTTCTGCTTCTTTGTCAAAAAGGATGCCGTATAATTTCAGCCAATCCAGGGCACCAAGCGGATCTTTTTCATCGCCTGAACGGTCGATCAGCATCGGGATGTCAAGGAGTGCCATACGCTCGGAGAGCTTCGTGTACTGCTCCTGATAATCCTTTGCGGTTTTATCCTTTTCTGCTTCTTTCGGAAGGATTTCTGCGCCTGCGCCGATGGTAAGATCTGCTTTCGCCTTGACCAGTTCGCCGTACTCCAGATCATCAATTGCACCGGCGGAAACGACTTTCTTGTCTTTCATGGCGGCCTTCAGCGTATCATTGGTGCATTCGTCTTCCGTGAACCCTACAGTCGTGACCAAATCCAACAGCCCCAAATTTTCTAATGTATCAACCGTTTCCATGGAAGAAATATAAAGGGACTTCTTCGGAAGACGGATGATGATCACTTGCTTTTCCAAGCCTGCCGGGAGTTCTGCCTCTTCAGGTACAATTAAATATTTTACCACATCTGCCTGATAAAGCTCCATCAAATAATCGGCATCTGTCTTGGTTTCAGCCTGAGTATCTTCTTCCTCATTGACCTCTGCCGCAGGCTGTGCAGTTTCTGCATCATCCGCTGTTTCTTCAACTGCTTCTTTTGCAAGATTCTCCGGATCCAGAACAGTGTCTTTTGTACGGTCAATCTCTACCAGCGTAATATTGTTGTCATAACGGAAGAGTTTCAGCATTTCCGCATGCTCCAGCTTGATCTCCTCGCCTTTTCCAAGTCCGGCGATCACAGGGGCCTCTTCATCCATTGCATTTTCTGCTCCGATCGTATTGGCATTGGCTGCCGCTTCCTGTCCTTCCGCTGCTGCAAGATAGACAAAGATGGAGTACTGAATCTCATGTGCTTCAGACATTGCTGTCGTCATACCGATGATCGTATTGTTCTGATTCAGCTGGATCGGGATCGTAAAGATCGTCGTTCCTCCGGAAACAATCGGATAGTAAATATTGCCGCTGGCCTTCACATACTGGTATTTGTTGCTGTTGAATACGATTGTCGCGAATGCCTGTCCGTTCGTAACGGTAATCTGTGTACAGGTGATGCTGACACGTCCGGTTCCTCCTGAGAAGGAGAAGCTGTCCGGTGTATATACGCCATCCGGCAGCGTTGTTGAGTTATCAACTGCTGCGGTTGCACCATCAAGATTTTCAGCTTCCTGAGATTCTTCTTTGGATTCCTCCTGAGGGCTGTTTTGGTTCAAGGAAATCGTAATCTTTCTATCAAACCAGTCCCCGCTGGCCACACCATGTGCGGCAAATTGCAGTTCTTTATCCAATGCGGCTACTGGGATGGTAAAGACATATTTTCCGTCTGCATTTATTGAGTATGTGATCCACTGAGCCTCATTTGCTGCCTTTGCGGCCATTGCCGTTCCTGCAAACAGATAATCGTAGCCTGTTCCGGAAAGGGTGATCTCTGCAGTCATTTTTCCATTCTTTACGATCAATTTTGTCGAAACAATGTTAAACATCCTGGAATTCGAAGATCCATAAGCTGCATATTCACCATCCTTAAGATCCGTTTTTTCAGGTTCAGGTTCTGGTTCCGGCTCTGGTTCCGGTTCCGGCTCTGGTTCCGGATCATCATTCTGATTAATAGGTTTGATCGAATCATTGTTTGCCGGGTCCTTGAAGCCCATGTAATAGACCGTTTCTACCCAGTGTTCCCTATTTCCGTTGTATACCGTGATCTCCTGGTATGTCCCGATGTAGGATGCCGGCACGTCAAACTCGAAGCGCAGGCCGCCTTCGATCGCCGTTCCCTCGACCGGCGTCCCGTCCTGTCCGAAACGGAACTTCGTCATCGTCGCGCGGGTGATGTCCAGCTGCACGTGGTAGCTCCCGTCTGCCTGCTCCGTCATCACGCTTGTTCCCACAGGGAACATCCCGTAATTAGACATATCTTCTTTAACCACAACTATTTTGTCACGGTATTCACCTGGCTCAGGTTCTGTTTCCGGTTCCGGCTCTGTTTCCGGCTCTGTTTCCGGTTCCGTTTCTGGTTCTTCTTCAATCTTCGTAAGAGAGGTGGAATCAAACGTGATTGTTCTGTCATACCACTTCGTTCCATGTGCTGCGAACGGGAGCGCCTCATCAAGTGCTGCCACCGGTATAGTGAATACATACTTTCCATTTTCATCCGTTGTATGTGCGATCCACTGTGACTCGTCCGCTGCCGCTGCTTCTTCTGCCGTTCCCGCATACAGATAATCATAGCCTGTTCCGGAAAGGGTGATCTCTGCCGTCATTGTTCCATTTTCTGCAATCAGTTTGGCAGAAACGATATTGAACATTGTACTGTTCGTGGTAGTTGTTACGTTATATTCCCCATCTTCTATTGGTTCTGGCTCCGGTTCCGGTTTTGTTTCTGGTTCTGTTTCTGGTTCCGGCTCGTCCTGCTCGATCGGTGCGATGTAGTCGTTGTTCGCCGGGTCCTTGAAGCCCATGTAATAGACCGTTTCCACCCAGTTGTCCTTGTTTCCGTTGTATACCGTGATCTCCTGGTATGTCCCGATGTAGGATGCCGGCACGTCAAACTCGAAGCGCAGGCCGCCTTCGATCGCCGTTCCCTCGACCGGTGTCCCGTCCTGTCCGAAGCGGAACTTCGTCATCGTCGCGCGGGTGATGTCCAGCTGCACGTGGTAGCTCCCGTCCGCCTGCTCCGTCATCACGCTCGTCCCCACAGGGAACATCCCGTATGCGGTCATGTCGTCCTTCACCACGACGACCTTGTCGGTGTAGACTGCCGGCTCGTCCTGCTCGATCGGTGCGATGTAGTCGTTGTTCGCCGGGTCCTTGAAGCCCATGTAATAGACCGTTTCCACCCAGTTGTCCTTGTTTCCGTTGTATACCGTGATCTCCTGGTATGTC
>JAFZKG010000024.1 GCA_017553695.1 Lachnospiraceae bacterium | reverse complement strand
TGTGTATCCGCCGGGATGCCCTGTCATCGCACCGGGCGAGATCTATACGAAAGAGAAAAAAGAGCAGATTACCGACCTGATCGATAAGGGAGCAGAGATTGCGATATGGGAAAGATATTTTTCTTGATGGGAAAAAGCGCGTCCGGAAAAGACACGATCTATAACCGCCTCATCCATGAACCGGAATTAGGGCTCCTTCCGTATGTCGGATACACGACCCGGCCGATCCGTGCCGGTGAACAGGATGGCGTGGAATATTATTTTACGACGAAGGAAGACCTGGACCGGTTCGAGCAGGAAGGCCGTCTCATTGAATCCCGCGTGTACCACACAGTTTATGGGGATTGGTATTATTACAGTGTGGACAGTGACAAGGTAGACCTCACCAGGAATGATTATCTTTACATCGGGACGCTGGAGTCGTTTGTGAAGATGCGTGAATACTACGGCGCGGATAAGATTGTTCCGCTTTATATCGAACTGGATGACGGTGTCCGGCTGGAACGCGCACTGAACCGGGAACGGCAGCAGAAAGAACCGGGCTATGCGGAAATGTGCCGCAGGTTCCTCACAGACAGCGAAGATTTCAGCGAAGAGAATCTGCAGAAGGCAGGGATCGAAAAACGCTTTGACAACACAGATCTGGAAACCTGTATCGGCGAGATCCGGAATGAGATCCGGCAGGCTGCTATGCTTTCCTGAGACTTCCCGCTGTGCTATAATTATTTAATTATGTCGGAATTGAAGCAGATCCTTGGAAACAAGCAGAATATTGAGCATTTCAGGGAAGCCGTCCGAAAGGGCAAGGTCTCCCATGCGTATATCATCGACGGGCCGGAGGGGATCGGAAAGAAGACCTTTGCCGGATATATCGCCGCCGCTCTGCTGTGTGAAAAAGGAATCGAGGAAGGTCCGTGCATGACATGTCCTTCCTGCGTGAAGGCAGATACGCATAACCACCCGGATATCATCTGGGTCGAGCATGAAAAACCGACCGTCCTGTCGATCGACGAGATCCGCAGGCAGGTCATTGATACTGTTGACATCATCCCGTTCTACGGGCCGTTCAAGATCTACATCATCAAAGACGCGCAGCTTTTGAACGACAATGGACAGAACGCGTTGCTGAAAACACTTGAAGAACCGCCGGAGTACGCGCTGTTTTTCCTGCTGACGGATAACTGTGATAAGTTGCTGGATACGGTAAGATCCCGTTGCATCAAGCTGCGGATCGAGCCGCTTCCGAAAGAGGTGATCATCCGCGAACTGGAAAAAGAGGGTGCGGAAAAAGCACTGGTCGAGGAAAATGCCGGCATCAGCAAAGGCAATCTGGGACTGGCCAAAAGACTTACGGATGATGAAGAAAAAGCTGCGCTGAAAAACGAGACCATCAAGGCGCTGAAAAACATGTCCAATCTTGACGCGCTGGAGATATTCCAGTTTTCGGCAGACCTGGAACGGGAAGACGGCGCGGAAGTGCTTTCCTACATGCGGATGTGGTACCGCGACGTGGCCATGGTAAAAAACCAGGCAGGAAGTGGCAGATTATATTTTGAAAAAGAAAAAGCAGTGCTGAAGCGGCAGGCCGACCAGATCACACCGGAGGGACTCGGGAGGATCTTCGATGCCATCGCGGAAGCTGGGATCCGGCTGGATACCTTCGTAAAATGCGAAGCCGTTTTCGAAGCACTGTTTTTGAAAATAAGAGAAGAACTCAGAAACTGAAAGGGAATACATATGATAACAGTAGTGGGGATCCGGTTTAAGAAGACCGGGAAGATCTATTATTTTGATCCGGCAGATCTGTCGATCGAGATCGGGGATCACGCCATCGTCGAGACCGCGAGAGGGATCGAATATGGCGTCGTAGTGACGGGACCGAAACAGATCACGGACGAAGAAGTGGTGAGCCCGCTGAAGCCGGTCATCCGCATCGCGACGGAAGAGGATGACCAGAAAGCGGAAGCCAATAAAGACAAAGAGAAGAAAGCTTTTCAAGTCTGTCTGGAAAAGATTGCAAAGCATGATCTGAAAATGAAACTGGTGGATGTGGAATACACTTTCGACGGCAACAAGATCCTGTTCTATTTTACGGCAGACGGAAGAGTGGATTTTCGCGAGCTGGTCAAGGATTTGGCATCTGTGTATAAGACAAGGATCGAACTGCGGCAGATTGGCGTGCGTGACGAGACAAAGGCCCTGGGAGGCTACGGCATCTGTGGCCGTGAATTCTGCTGCCATTCCTTCCAGTCGGATTTCGTTCCGGTCTCCATCCGGATGGCAAAAGACCAGAACCTTTCACTGAACCCGACCAAGATCTCGGGCAGCTGCGGGCGTCTGATGTGCTGCATCAAATATGAAGAAGATGCTTATCTGGATCTGAGTAAGAAGCTGCCGCGCGTGGGCGATGAGGCAACGACAGAAGACGGCTTCCACTGCGTGGTCGATTCCATCAACATCCTGAAGCAGCGGATCCGTGTCATCGTAGACCTGAGCGATGATGAAAGAGAAGCCCGGGAATATGGCCCGGGAGACCTGAAGTTCTCGAGAAAGAAAAAGAAAAACAATAACAATCAGGAGCAGGAGGTTTCCGCGGAGGAACTGAAAGCGCTGAAAGAACTGGAAAAGGAATAAGTGGAAGTAGCTTTACGCAAAGACGAAAGAATTGATGATCTGCAAAGGAATGGTTACCGCATCATTCAAAACAAGAATGGTTTTTGTTTCGGGATGGATGCGGTCCTTCTTTCTGGTTTCGTGTGCGAGAGCATCGCAGCGAAGACGACGGCAGATACGAAGATCCTGGACTTGGGTACAGGTACCGGGATCCTGCCGCTGCTGCTGCGGGCAAAGACAGATTCCCGCAACATCACTGGGCTCGAGATCCAAAGTGAAATGGCAGAGATGGCAGGACGCAGCGTACTGCTGAATGATCTTTCGGACAGTGTGAAGATCGTGGAGGGCGACCTCTGCGAGGCCTCTTCCCTGTTTGGACGTTCTTCTTTTGATATCGTCACTTGCAATCCGCCGTATATGAAAAAGGATGGCGGGCTGGTAAATCCGGAGGATGCGAAGGCGGTGGCACGGCATGAGATCTGCTGTACCTTTGCGGATGTAGCCAGGGAAGCCGCTGCCCTCCTGGTACCGGGCGGAAAATTCTTCCTGGTGCACCGGCCGGAACGGCTGACAGAGATCTTTGCAGAATTAAAAGCCAACAAACTGGAGATCAAGCGGCTGCGCATGGTGCATTCCTTTGCGGACAGCCAGGCAACGATGGTCCTGATCGAAGCCGTGAGTGGCGGCAACACATTTATGAAAGTGGAGAAACCGTTGATCATTTATGAGGAACCGGACAAATATACAGACGAGATCCTTGCGATCTACCGATTTTGAACTATGAGTGGAAAATTATATTTATGCGCAACGCCGATCGGGAATCTGGAGGACATCACCTTCCGCGTGATAGAAACGCTGAAGGAGGTGGACCTGATCGCGGCAGAGGATACCCGTCATACGCTGAAGCTTTTGAATCATTATGATATAAAAGCAAAGCTGACAAGCTATCATGAGCATAATAAATTTGAAAAAGCGGATGAGCTGGTAGCGCGTCTTTTGGCAGGCGATCATATCGCGCTGGTGACAGACGCAGGCACACCGGGCATCTCCGATCCTGGCGAAGAACTGGTAAAGAAATGTTATAAGGCAGGCATCGAAGTAACGTCTCTTCCTGGGGCATCTGCCCTGACGGTGGCGCTTTCCATGTGCGGTCTTTCCTCCCGCCGCTTTGTGTTCGAAGGCTTCCTGCCGGTAGAAAAGAAAGAGCGGAAGGAAGCGCTGGACCGTCTGGAAAATGAGACGCGGACGATCGTGCTGTATGAAGCGCCGCATCGGATCCGGAAAACCCTTTCGGAACTGGAGGGCGTGTTGGGGGAACGGCAGATCCGCATCCTGCGGGAACTGACCAAGATTCATGAAAGCATTCTGCGTTTTACCCTGCCGGAGGCAGTGACATATTTTACAGAGAATGAGCCAAAAGGCGAAATGGTCCTTGTGATCGAGGGCAAAGACCCGGAGGAAATCCGTGGGGAAGCAGAGAGAGAATGGGAGAAGATCAGCATCCGGGAGCATCTGGAACGCTATCTTGCCCAGGGACTATCCGAGAAGGATGCGATGAAACAGGTGGCAAAAGACAGAGGCATCACGAAGCGGGATGTCTATGATGAGGTGAAAAAATGAGTCTGGATCTGACAAGAATCCCGACGCCGCATATTTCGGCGTCGAAAGAAGAAATCGCGGACGTCGTGCTGATGCCGGGCGATCCGCTGCGCAGCAAGTATATCGCGGGGACATATTTGGAAGAGCCGGTGCTGGTGAATAACATCCGTGGCGTGCAGGGCTATACCGGAACGTTTGAAGGGAAAAAAGTGACGGTCATGGCCAGCGGAATCGGCATTCCGTCCATCAGCCTCTATACATATGAATTGTTCAATTTTTATGACGTCGATGCGATCATCCGCGTGGGGACGGCCGGGAGCATTAACCCGGAAATGAAAGTCGGCGATCTGCTGCTGGCACACACGGCGCTGACCGATTCCGATTTCCTGAAGCATTTCCGTCTGCCGGAAGATTATGTTCCGCAGCCGGATGAGGCACTGCTTCGAAAAGCTGTCGGCATTGCAGAGGAAGAACTGCAGAAAAAAGAAGGCAGCCGGATCCACAACGGGATCGTGCTCACAGAGGAGATTTATTATGCCCAGGAAGACGGGGACATGATCGGCTACTGGACAGAGTGCGGCGTGGACGCCTTTGAGATGGAGGCGGCAGCACTCTACGCGAATGCCGCACAGGCCGGCAAGAAATCGTTGGCGGTCTTTACCGTTTCGAACAATATCCTGACCGGTGAAGAGATGGATCCGAAGGACCGCGAGACGGCATTGGATCTGATGATCCGGACGGCGCTGCGGACCGCAGTGGAATAAAGAGGCGGATGATAAAAGAAGGAAAACATAAAATCTTCAGACTGGATAAACTCCCGATGGATCTCGCCAGAGGGCTCATGCTGCTTCTGATCCCATTCTATCGGGTAAAGCGCATCTATCTGGGTGATCCGGAAAAAGTAAATGCGCTGAGAAAAAGCGGCGTGATCCTGGCGGCCAATCACACGGGCTTTCAGGACCCACTGATCGTCGCAAATACTTTTTGGAAGCGCCGGGTGTTTTATGTGGTGGCGGAGGTCGTCATGCAGAGCAAACTCCGCGCAGCGCTTCTGCGTGGCGCCGGATGCATCCGCATCGACCGGAATATCACCGATACCAAAGCCATCAAGGATTGTGTGAACGTGCTGAAGGAAGGATTTGCACTGACGCTGTTCCCGCAAGGCGGCATAAAAGAGGACGAATCGAAATTCAAATCAGGGATCGCATTGATCGCGAGCCTGGCAAAAACGCCGATCCTGCCGATGTTTGTAATCAAACGGAAGAACATCTTCTGCCGGCAGAAGGTCGTGATCGGAGAACCGTTCTACTGCAGTGATTACTGTGACAAGAAACTACCGAGCATCCAGGACCTGGAAATGATCACGGAAAAACTGTTTGAAAAATATGAGGAATGCAAAGCATGGGCATTGAAGCAAGACTGAAAGAACTGTTAAAAGAGATTGATGAAGAGATCGACGTAGAAGCGATCACCGGTGAATCGCGCCTGGTCGAGGATATCGGCATGAGCAGTGTCGCGCTGCTCTATATGGCAGTGGCATTGGAAGAAGAATTCGGGATCGATTTCACAACCGTTGAAATAAAAGAAGGAATGACGGTGGACGACATTGTGGCGCTGATCCCGGATCATGACGGGGCATGCGAGTGATCAAATGAAAAAGAACGACCGGATACAACTGAAAATCACTGACATGGGCGTGAACGGGGAAGGTATAGGAAAAACGGAAGGCTGTACCTTTTTTGTTAAGAACGCCGTGATCGGCGATACCGTGTCGGCGGTCGTGACAAAGCTGAAGAAAGGTTACGGCTACGCGAAGATGCAGGAAGTTCTGGAGCCGTCGCCGGACCGCGTGAAGCCGGCTTGTCCGGCTGCAGAGAGCTGTGGCGGATGTCAGATCATGCAACTTTCTTATCCGGCTCAGCTTCAGTATAAAGAAAAGAAAGTGCGTGAAAACCTGACGCGCATCGGAGGCATAGACCTTACATCTTGTCAATTCGATCCGATCATCGGAATGGATACGGACGTGCCGCTTTGCTATCGCAATAAAATGCAGTATCCACTGGGGCGGAACGCGGACGGCAAAACCATCTCCGGCTTTTACGCAGGTAGGACGCATTATCTGATCGGAACAGAGAATTGTCCGGTTGCCCTTCCGGAAGGCGATCGCATCCGTCGTGCCGTTTGCGAATTTGCGGATGCACAGGAGATCTCTATTTATGATGAAGAGATCGGAGAAGGGCTCCTTCGCCATCTTCTGATCCGGCAGGGTTATGCGACCGGCGAGATCATGATCTGTCTGGTCATCAATGGAAAAAGTCTTGGCAGTGAAAAAAAGGAGCAGGCATTTGTCGAAGCGCTGCTGGCTGCAGATTCGAACGTCCGCAGTATCTGCCTGAACATCAATAAAGAAAAAACCAATGTCATTTTAGGAAGGGAGATCCGCTGCCTTTACGGGGAACCATATATTACGGATGCACTTTCCTGTGGAACCGGCGGTGAGGGAGCTGCTGAAAAATCGCTGCAGTTCCGAATCTCCCCGCAGTCTTTCTATCAGGTGAATTCCGCACAGACGGAGAAGCTGTATCAGAAAGCACTGGAGTTTGCAGACCTGAAAGGGAATGAGACGGTTTGGGATCTGTACTGCGGAATCGGAACGATATCTTTGTTCCTGGCGGAGCATGCAGCAAAAGTTGTTGGCGTGGAGATCGTCCCGCCGGCAATCGAAAATGCGAAAGAGAATGCGCGCCTGAATGGCATTGCGAATGCGGAGTTCTTCTGCGGGCTTGCAGAAGAGATCTTTCCGAGGGCAGCAGAGGATAATGATTTTCGCGCAGACGTCGTCATTCTGGATCCGCCGCGGAAAGGATGTGACAGGTCATTGTTGGATGCAATCCGGAAAGTCGGTCCGGAAAAGATCGTATATGTGAGCTGTGACAGCGCAACCCTGGCAAGAGATCTGAAAATCCTGACCGGCGGAGCAGAGGAAGAAGCAACTTCCGGAAACAACGTGTTGCCGCATTCCTACAAAGTTGAAAAAATACAGCCGGTGGACATGTTCCCCAATACCGTGCACGTCGAAACAGTGGTATTGATGACGAGACAATAAACAGATAAATCGGGATTTAATTGTACAAGAGGATGGAGAATATGAGTGAATTAACTGTAAAGCATAACGAGTTATCTGCTGATGAATTCATTTTTATGTGGGAATCTGTATGGGGACAGTGTCCTACATATGAACAGACATTGTTAGCGATGGAACATTCTTTATTTAGAGTGTCCGTGTTTGATGGGGAACAGATCGTTGCTATGGCAAGAGTTATAGGGGATATGGGATTATGTTATTACATCAAGGATGTTATTGTTCTGCCTGATTATCAGGGGAAAGGTATTGGACGATTATTAATTGACGAACTGTTAAGGTATATAAATGATCACGGAGTATCCGATACAAACATTTTTGTGGAACTCTGTGCTATGCCGGATAAGATTCCATTTTATGAGAAATTTGGATTTTCTGCTAATGAGGCTCAGCGATTGAGAATAATGTATCATGTTGATAATTCGGGAAATCGTTAACTTCCCATTTGTCGATGTGTTACATCTAGGATGTTTCGTATGGAGAACCTGTTTAGAAAGTTTATTCATAAGGATAAGAGAGAAAAAGCGGAGGAGAAAGAATACTATCTTTGCTGTGATTTCGGATACGACATTACTTCTCCGATACCGTCGGTAGAACCCCTCCATAAGAACTCCCACTGTTGCGTTCCTGCAGTTGTCGGTACGACGGTGAAGTTGTTTCCGGGAGATTCGGAGCGGTTTGAGTTCGCAGAATTTATATCCTACATCACGGATGAAAACAGACAGGTCCATGGCATAAAGTGCAGGATCAGACCGGATACCAAAATAATCGAGTTGTTGGGCAATCCGGAAAGCCTGGTGTGGGAAGTAGATCTGATCTGTGGAAAAGAAGTGTTTGCCGAAGACAACAACTATGAAAACGGGAAAAATACCCATACATACCGAAAATTGCTTCTGCAGGTCAAAGACCCGGCCGCGATTTAGATAAAATAAGAGCAAAGGAGAACACAATGGAAAAATATACCAATCTGGAACAGGCACTTCAGGACTCCTCATTAGTCATCATTACCGACCAGATAACTTCGCTGAGGGAGCTTGATAAAGCGTATGTCGATTATCGCATCCTTACGAAAAAGCAGCGGCGTTTTTCCAATTATTACTCAAACGAATTCTTAGGCCACACGGTACCGGAAATGTATGTCCTGATAAAAGAAAAATTAATGGAGGACAACGATTTCTTTGAAGATCTGGAGCTGCCAAAAGATAAATACCTGCATACAGAACCGGATCTTTATTACAAAGAAGAAAGCTTCAATGCAGGTGATACCAATATATGCTTTATTCTCGGCCATTCGGGAAGCGGAAAATCGATGATGGCAAGAATGCTTGAGGGAGATGATATCGATCATATCGAGCTTGACGACCTGCTTCTCATCAAGGATCATTTTACAATGGAAGAGCTGAAGGAATATTCGGATATGTTCTACAGTTTCTTTATTGGTGAAGGAGCAAAATACTATATCGGTGTGGATGAGAGAAACAGCATCCCGAAAGAAGAATACGAAGATAAGGTATTTATAGACTTTGTGCGGTTCGCAATGGATTATGCCAAACAGCATAAGGAAAAGAAATATATCGTGGAAGGCATCTGGCTCTATCTTTATTTTGATGATCCGTCTTTATTTGAAGATTATGCGGTATTCATCAAGGGAACATCTTTCCTGAAATCCAAGATCCGGGCAACGAAGAGAGAGATGCACAGGGATAAAGAAGCCCTGCAGGACAGAAAGCAGATGTTCGGAAGAGAAGTGAGGAACTATCTTCTGGATGAGGATAAAATCGACCGCTATCGTGATTTCTATGGAGAGAGTCCTTACACGATTTTCAGAGACGAAACAAGCGAAGCAGATAAAAAATCGGAAGTCATGATCAACGAACTGAAGAGCATTGACAGATGCTTTGTCAATGATGATGCAGACGGGATCAATGAGATCATGAAAAAAGCGGAAGCAAATACGGAATTTTCTCATTGGGATAAACTGAGGATCATCAATGAATGTAAGTTGGCACTGTTAGATCTTCGCATATGATCTGGAGGGGTTCTATGGAAACGTACAATATCATTTATTATGACGATGAATTCATAAATAAGTTTGAGAGACTGAAAGTCATGATCGAAGCAGAGGATCGCCCTGCGCTGTACCGGTTTTTGCTTGATAATTTCGACTTTCTTTTCAAGGCCTTTCAGGACTATGCAAGGCAGGATGACGAAGGCGGTGTGCAGGCTTTTGAGGAAGCAGATGAAGAAATCAGGCGTGAGCTGATGAGACCGCTTTCCTATCGGCAATACCGGATGATCGAAAGGTCTTTTTCTCCGTGGGAGGAAGAGGAGGGCCTTGTAATATGGTCGCTCTGGGATTTTCTGCATGATAATGGCAGGATCTATGATAAAAAAGTCATGAGTCCGGCGGAAGTGAGCGGCGGTTCGCTGATACTGGAGGAAGTGTATTGTTGCCTGGCGAAAGGCGAGGAAACGAACGATTTATCAGGGAAATAAAAATGGCATCCAGTAAAGAATACCTGGACTTTGTTCTGGAACAGTTATCCGGATTGGACGGGATAACCTATAAAGCGATGATGGGAGAATACATCATCTATTATTGCGGGAAGATCGTTGGCGGCATTTACGATGACCGTTTTCTTGTGAAACCGACAAAGTCTGCCATTGCCATGATGCCGGATGCGGACAGAGAACTCCCGTACGAAGGGGCAAAGGAAATGCTGCTGGTGGATGAGATCGATAACCGGGAATTTCTGCGGGAACTCCTGGAGGCGATTTACGATGAACTTCCGGCACCAAAGAAAAAGAAATAAGTTGATCGTGAATAAATATCTCAGAAACCTGAACAGAATCGAGTTCGTTATTACGATGGCCTGCACGGGAAAGTGCAGGCATTGCCAGAATGGTGATCCCAGTAATTCCACGGAGCATATGGATGCAGATGTCGCGGTGAGCGCGGTCCGGAAGATCTGTGAGCATTATCAAATAGGATCCCTGATGACGTTTGGCGGAGAACCGCTTCTTTATCCCAGTGTGGTCTGCGCGATCCACAGGACAGCGGCAGAAATGGGGATCGGCAAAAGACAGGTGATCACGAACGGCTATTTCTCCACACAGCCGGAAAAGATTGACGAAGTTGTCCGGAATCTTGCAGACAGTAAGGTCAATGAGATCCTTTTATCGGTAGATGCGTTTCATCAGGAAACCATTCCGCTGGAGCCGGTCCTGCATTTTGCGGAATGTGTCGTGAAAGCAGGCATTCCGATGTGGCTGCAGCCTGCCTGGCTGGTCAGTTCGGAGGATTCAAATCCATATAACATAAAAACGAACGAGATCATCGGGGCATTTGAATCATTACAGATTCCGACAAGTCCCGGCAACGTGGTTTTCCCAAGCGGCAACGCATTAAAATACCTTCGCGAATATTTTGATGAAAACGCAGCCCCGTCATCCCCATATGAGGAGGACCCGCGGGATATCCGCTCGATTTCATTTTCCGCAAACGGGGATGTGCTGAACGGAAACGTTTATGAAACAGATATCCTTGAGATTATAAGGACGTATCAGCCATAACCCGATTTTTTAGATTACAGACAGGAGAACTCAACTTGAGAGAAAACCGGAAATCTTCCAAACTGATATATGCCATGGCGGCAGCAGTCATTTTTTGTCTGCTGGCAATGGCATTTTTAAGCAAACCATTTGAGGCATACGGCGCAGCCGGCATCTCAACCGAATACGAAGAAAAACTCTTTGATACAGACGAGATCATTACCATCGACATTCAGATGGATGAGAAGGAATGGAAAGAACTGCTAGCGAACGCGATAGCAGAGGAATACCATGCATGTGATGTGGTGATCAATGGCGAGAAACTGGAAAATGTCGGCATCCGCACCAAGGGAAATACCAGCCTTTCAGCAATCGCAATGGATCCGAACAGCAACCGTTTCAGTCTGAAACTGGAGTTCGATCATTATGTAAAGGGGCAGACCTGCTTCGGCCTCGACAAACTGATCCTGAACAATAATTACGCAGACGCTACCAATATGAAGGAAGCCATTATTTATGATATGTACCAGTTCATCGGCGCCGATGCTTCCCTGTATAACTATGCAAAGATCTCTGTGAACGGCGAATACTGGGGCGTCTATCTGGCGTTGGAAGGCGTGGAGGACAGTTTCCTGGAGCGTAATTACGGAACGAGGGAAGGCGAATTGTATAAGCCGGACAGCATGGATATAGGGGGCGGCAATGGCGGCGGCATGACGATGCCGGACATGGGAGATTTCAACTTCGACCCGAATAACATGCCTGATATGGGAGATTTCAACTTCGACCCGAACAACATGCCAGACATAGGCAATTTCGACCCGAACAACATGCCAGACATGAGCGGCGGCAACTTCGACCCGAATAACATGCCAGACATAGGCGGCGGCAGTTTCGACCCAAACAATATGCCGGACATGAGCGGATTTGATTTTGACATGAGCAGCATGCCAGACATGGGCGGCTTTTCCATGGGAGGCGGCGGAGCGAACCTTAATTATACAGACGATAATCTGGACAGCTACTCCACGATCTGGGACGGGTCTGTCACAAAGACCGGAGACGCAGATCACAGCAGAGTTGTCACGGCGCTGAAACACATCAGCGAAGGCACGGAACTGGAGACATATCTGGACGTCGACAATGTACTGAGATATATGGCCGTCCACGTCTTTTCCGTCAATATGGACAGCCTTTCCGGTTCGATGGCGCACAATTATTATTTATATGAATCGGATGGTCAGCTGAACATGCTTCCGTGGGATTACAACCTGTCCTTTGGTGGAATGTCCATGGGAACCACATCAGATGCAACAGCAATGGTGAATGATGCGATCGACACCCCGTTTTCCGCGACGAAGTTTTTCGACGCGCTGCTTTCGGATGAGACCTATCTGGCGCGTTATCACGAATACCTGCGGCAGATTGTGGAGGAATATGTGAACAGCGGCCGCTTCGACGAAACCTATAACCGCATCCGGAGTCAGATCGACAAACTTGTGGAAGAGGATCCGACAGCTTTTTATACCTGCGAAGAGTATCAGAATGCGGCGGAGATCCTGTATGAAACCATCAAACTCCGTGCACAAAGCATAGAGGGGCAGTTGAACGGGAGCATTCCATCTACTGATGCCGGACAGCGGCAGGATTCTTCTTCTTTGATCGATGCATCCCATATCGATGTTTCTGCAATGGGCGAGTTTAATATGGGCGGTGATTTCAGTTCCGGTGGCATGGGCGGTGGTAATTTCGGCGATTTCGGTGGCGGTTTCAGCGGTAATATCAGCGGCGACTTCCCATTTGGGGATCCGTCTGGAACGCCACAGACGCCATCCGAAGGGTCGGCGAAAAAAACCGTGGACCCGGAAAAACTGATACTTTATATCGGCTACGGTGCCGCAGCAGCAGTGATCATTGCTCTTGTGGTTGTCTTGCTTGTATTGAAGCGAAAGAAAAAAGAATGATTCAGGCGGATCTGGATCACTATTAATTGGGATTGCTGACAGAGTCTATGATGGATGAAACTCCTCATAGACTCTGTTTTTTATACATCAATATTGAAAAGAAGAGAAAGAACGTTTTGACGTCTCAAGGAATAGTATTTTTCAAATTCCGTGGAGAAAGCACGCAAACCCAGTTCCTTCCTTATCAGACGGAAGGTCCTGTCAACGGATGGAAAATCTTTCACATCTTTTGTAGTTATATTGATCACTTTGTACCCAGACAGGGTTAATGCATTGTGCTTTCCTTTATCATAAGCGTGCTGATCCGGATCAAGATGTGAAAGATTGCTGTCATACTCTACGATGATCTTCTGATCCGGCCATACAAAATCGCAGCAAACCGAAGATAAGTGCAAGGAAGATACATTGGAAAAAAGGCGGGTATTGCGGTTCAAAAGGGGTTTTGGTAACGCGTAACCACCCAGAGAGATTGGCAGCGTGAATAAAACAGCAAAATCACTTTCCATAGGAGAGTTGGAACGATCCAGCGCATACCGGAGAGCTTGTCTGGTTTTTGAAATCCCCTTGAGGCCTGGCGCCCGTCCAACAAAGCCGGAGATGGACTGCACGGTGGTTAATGGGTCCCGGGAGGATTGGAGATACGGTGCGTTTGGGTTCGCGACATAGATTGCGCATAGATGATTGATCGCCCTGATTAATTTTACAAGTGGCATGGCAGAGGCAATCTGTGTGACACATAATTCCGGAGAACAGATCCATAAAGAATCATCAAGACGGATGAAAGATCTGTCAGGAAGATTCTTTGGGCGGGTGTGGCAATGCATCTCATTTGTTAGGACGCGCTTTTTTGCATTGCATGCCATAACCTGAAGCGGCAGTGACAGTCCATAGTCGTCTGCCAGATATTTCACGTACTCTGTCTGATAAGTCAGATCATATTGTAAAGGTAAATTACAGAGTATACGTTGTGATTTGACAATGCTTGTCACATTTAATGAGATAGGAGAGAGGTAATATTCCAAAGCGGAAGTGGAGATGATAGGGAAAATCATAAGAAGTCTCCTTCGTGATAAGAATAGAAATGTGTGCTTACAAGCGAAGATTCTGCTTGTAGAATGAGTAGGCATTGATGTTAACATGATGAGACCGATATCTCAAGGTCATCCCCCAATTGTTAATATATTTTTCACGAAAAAGCAAAATAATTGGAGATATGAGAAAGTTAGCAAAGGCTTACTTTTTGCCAAATGCAAGAAAAACGGAGATATGTGAAAGTCAGTTAACGTAAACAGCATAATAATTGGAGATATGAGAACGTGTGGGGCGATAATTGAACGGAGGGTTTTCACATATCTCAAAAAATCTTGCTGAAATATTCAAAATGGGGGGGAGGAATTTGCAAAAGATACATTTTTAGAGCGAATTATCCCAAGATACCGTCTAAAGAAAAACGGGCAGGGATTCCCTGCCCGTTTCGAGAGGTTTATTATCGCCCGCTGTTTACCGCTGAGGTTTTACGAGTTTCACATTATAATCCTTGTAGACTTTTTTCTTTTCATCCAACACGGCTTTCATACTGGAATAATCAAACATTTGCTCATCGACATCCGAATGATGGTGCAGCATTTCTTCTTCCGTGGTCCGCGGGAAACGCAGTTCCATATCTGAAAACTGCGGGATCAGGCGGCCGTCTTTTTCTACCAGGATCCCGTCGATTGCGCAGTTGCAGCAGGAAACATACTTCTTTTCCGGCTCCACGACAAAAACAGAGTGGTGGCAGACTGGGCAAGTCCCCGTTTCTCCGTGCCAGGTGCGTTTCTTCCGTGCGAGTTTTGCTTCTTCGGCCACATTTCTGCCTACCTCGCGTGCGCGCTTTAACTGTGCATCCTGTTCCAGGACCTGGCCATGTCCGTAATTGCCCCCTGCGAAGAATCCATCGATTGGATCCATCTGCAGACAGTGCGTGATGTTCTGCATCATGGAGAATCCAAGTTCCTTATCTTCTGCACTGGCTCCGACAGCAATCAGACCGGCTGTCCGGTGGTTGAAAGCACGAGGGTCGATCTTCGAATCCGGTCGCGTTTGGATTCCGGCCTTGCGGATCCCCGCAACGTCCCAAGTCGGCATATGGTCCTGATAAATGCGGAAAAAGGAGTTCGGGCTGCCTTTGGTCACTGGCGTGACAAACACAACGCCATCTGCCCAGAATACTTCTTTTATAAAGTCATTGAATTGATCCCCCTTCAGAACGCAGTCTGGGGAAGCTTTCATGTACATGTTTTTCATGCAGCCATGACAGCCGACACATGGCAGGATTTTCAAATCCTGAATCCGGGCCATCCGGATTTCAGCGCCAGCCTCTTTCGCGCCAAGCAAAGCCTCTTTGGTCAGGATGTCGCAGTTGCCGTCTTCGATGCCGAAACTAATACCGAGGATATGACGGGGACGATTTGGATCGTCCGGAACTGCCATTGGCGGCATAGGAGGCGCGCCATTCGGTGGCAGATCTGGCGCGCCGCCTGGAGGCATATCCGATGCTCCAGGAGGCGGAAATGGCGGAATTCCGGCAGGGGCGTCTTTTGGTGAAAATACAGGCACATCAGCAAATGACGGTGTATCAGACTCCGCAGCAGGTGCGCCAATCTCAACCTTCGGGATTGTCAGGCAACGATAATAATCCATCTTTTCCGCTAGACTATCTTTCCGGTTGCAAAAATCGTCTATCTTCGCCATCATTTCGTGATAAGAACGTAATATGATGGCTGGATCTGTACGTTTTTTCAAAAGATCCGCATTGGAGAAATCGATCTGCACCGTACCGTCGTAGGAAACGGTTCCTTCAATGCCGCAGAATGGGCAGGTGATCTTTCCGTCTTTCAGGATCATCATATTATTGTGACAGGACGGACAGGTGCCAGCCTCGCCTTTCCAACTGAAATCACCGGTTTCGATCGCGTCTGCCACGTGCTCACCGATTCTTCCTGCATGCGCCATTTTGTCATCGTGCTTCAGGCAGTGTCCTTTGTCTGTTGTGAAACCGCAAAGCACCTGATCGACTGGTATAAGGCCAAGATCATATGAAAATTGAAGCGCTGGCCCCAGGCCCATTGAGTAATAGTGCTCGTCCATAGCGCCGGCAACGGAGATGAATCCGACCGGGCGTTGCTTCAGAAGGCGCGCATCGACAGGTATTCCTTCGGCTGCAAGTTCCTCAAGATGCGCACGATTATAATGAAATCCAAAACGGTCTGCCAGAACCTTCACCTGTGCATCCGGCGACCAGTTATATACCGGAAACGATACAATCAGTCCGTCGCTCTCTAAAACCTCCTGAGCGACAGCAGGGAAGTCGTCTTCATAAATACAGTCATAAATGTAATCAGCACCTTCTTTTTCGCAAGCACCGCATTCATTGCAAGGCGTGATGAAAAAGTCATTGATACGGATCATTTCCACTTCAGCCCCTTTTGCTTCGGCACTCATTAATGCTTTGCGCAGCATGATCTCGCTGTTGCCCATCACGCTGCCGCAGCTGATTCCAAGTATCTTCATAAGGCAGGCTCCTTTCTTTTCTTCTATTGGTATGCTATCATTACAATGGTTTCACAGTCATTGTCAGCAATAGAGAAAAACCGGCTTCTTTTTGAAAAAAGGGACAAAATATGCAGATATCAGAATTTATAGAGCATCTGAATTTTTCCAGATCGTTGAAAGCAACGATCAATCAGAACACGGATATTTTCTCCGTGCAGCTGCTGCCGGAAAAAGGACAGAAGTTGAAAAACGACCTGATCTATCTGACTACCGATCTTACGCGAATCGAGGAACTTGTAAAAACACCGGAAATCAAAAACCTTTTCTGTTTATGTCCGGCCAATTACCTCAAAAAAGTCAATTCTCTGAAGATCTCACCGGAAACGAATATCATCTTTGCGGACCCGTCTGATATGACGGACCTGTTCCTGATGCGGAGCAAATTGACGGAACAGATCTTCTCAGACTTGAATGAGCAGATAAAACTTCTCGAAGATCTGATCGTTGCCGGGAGTATGGAGCAACTGGTTGAAAAGGGAACAGAGTATCTGGGACATCCATTTATGGCCATGGATAACATGCAGAATATTTTATGCTCCGGAATCGGCGAGGAAGAAACGGAAACTGCTGTGAGAAACATAATCGCAGAGGCACAGCCGTTTTCGGAACAGCCGGGAGTGGAGCGTTTCAATGTCATAGACCGGGCAACATATATACTGCCGGTTCAAAAAAGCGAGCCGGTAAAAACGTTGCTGATCAGTCAGTTTACGGCAGACAGGAAAGTATTCGGCTATCTGGTTGTGGATCATGGGATGGGCCAGGTCACGATGAGGGACTATTATAAAATTTCGGTCCTTAGTTCACTGGTTTGCAAACTGGTCCTGTCCTGGGACCGGGTCCGGGTTCCGATCAACTCTTTTGAGACATTGTTCCTTCGTATTCTGGAAGGAAACATGAGTCAGAAAAACGCGCAGGAAGAATGCCGGAAACTTGCATGGAAAAAGCCGGAGCGGATGCGGCTGATCGTTGCGGAACGAGATGACGGACAAGACAGTCCGACGATCCTGCAGCCGGCATTTGACGCGCTGCAGAACCTGATTACAGGAGCAAAGGGATTGCTCTATACAAATAAGATCGTTCTTTTTGTCCCTGCAGATAAAACGGATGAAGATTATTCTTCTGCCCTTTATGAATGGAACCTGCGCTGTGGGGTCAGCCAGTCCTTCGAAGATATTTCGGAAGCCAGAACTTTTTACCGGCAGGCAGATTCTGCACTGCGCCTTTCCAGGGAGCTTTCTTTTGAAAACTGTTGTAACCACTTTGAGGATATGAGCATTTATTTCATGCTGAATGACATCCACGATCCATTCCGGCTGAAACAGATGGTCAGCCCGGGTATTTTCCGATTGATGCAGGCAGATCAGGAGAGCAATTCCGAACTGTTGAATACATTTGAGAACTATGTGGATTGCGTCGGCAATATCAATGTTGTTTCAGAAAAAATGTTCGTTCATCGGAACACCGTCAAGTATCGGATCGGAAAGATTGAAGAGATCTTACAGACAGACCTGAAGGATCCGGCCAGTTATCACAACTATATGCTGTCCTTTAAGATCATTGATTATCTGAAACGCAGGAAACTATGGTAATACATTCCTTTTGTCAAAAATGAAAAAATGAACATCGGCAGATTTGCTTTTCTGCCAATGACACTAACGATACCGCAATGGTATCGTTTTTTTATCATCAAGAATTATCGAAAGGAGTGGAGACATGCAGATCATCAAAACAGAGATCGCTGTTGTGGGCGGTGGCCCTGGCGGACAGTCAGCTGCGCTGCAGGCTGCACAGTTGGGCCGGAAGGTCATTATCTTTGAAAAGAAAGATCATCTGGGCGGAGCCATGAATGGTGGTTCCGGACCTTTTGCAGTGGATACGATTCAGCAAAGAAGGCTGCAGAGGGTCGTCACAAAGGCGGAAGCATTTAAATTCTTCATGGATTTCACCCACTGGGAGGTGGATCCGGGTCTTGTGTCGGCTTATGTGAATAAGTCAGCGGAAACGCTGCAATGGCTGGAAAGCTTCGGCTGCGTATTTGATTCCCTGAATGCCTACATTGAAGGCGGAAATCACACCTGGCATGAATATACGATGGGACCGGAGGGCTTCATCTGTGACCGGATGTGGAGAGAAGAAGAAAAACTTGGCGTGGAAGCCATTCTGAACTGCCGCGTGAAAAAGCTGACCGTAAAAGACGGTAAGGTTTGTGGGTTCATCGCGGAAAAAGACGGGGAAGATGTAGAAGTGACCGCAGAGGCAGTCGTGATCGCAACCGGTGGTTTCGGCAACAATGCAGAAATGGTAAAAGAATACACGCCATATGAATTGGGTAAGACCATCATCCCGATGACACAGGGGTGTGATGGAGAAGGCCTTCAGATGGCCTGGGAAGTAGGAGCAGCGAAAGGATTCATGTTCTATGATGCTTTTGCAGGCATCCTTCATCCGTTTTACGGCGGACCAGGCGGATTCTGTGCGGAACTGAGGAGTCTTCGTCAGCCAAACCTGATGGTCAATGAACGGGCAGAACGTTTTGTCGATGAATTCGTTTTGACCAATGGAGCTTATGGCATCAACGCGATCCGTCGTCAGCCAGGCAATTGTGCTTATATGATCGTGACAGATGAGATCGTTGATTCCTATAAGAAAGATGGTTTCGTGATCACGCTTCCAAGCAAGGATCCGTTCACAAATCAGTGGACAGACTGGCCGGAGCGATTTGAGGAAAAGATGAAGGAACTGACCGAAGAAGGGTTCAGCGAAGTATTCATGGCAGATTCCATTGAGGAACTTGCAGAAAAAATGGGCATGGATCCGGAAAAACTGCAGGCAACGGTGGATCGCTATAATCAGATGTGTGAAGACAAATATGACAGTGACTTCCATAAAAAGCAGGAACTCTTAAAACCAATTAAAGGCAATAAATATTATGCATGCCGCGTTTTCGCAAACAGCTATGGTACATTAGGCGGCATCAATATCAACAAAAATGCAGAGGTGCTGGATTCAAACGGATACCCGATCCCGGGTCTTTACGCAGCAGGTAATGACGCGAATACAATCTGCAAAGACTCGTACTGCTTTGGTATGCCGGGGCATACATCAGGTTTTGCCTTCAATACCGGTCGGATCGCAGCAGAAAGTATAGATGCATATTTGAAAGAGAGGTAAAAAATGACAGGTAGTATGATTATTGGCCTGATCGTCATGATCGTCGTCGTGATCGCGCTTCTGATCGCGGTCTACAAAGGCCTGGATACGTTTGTAGGATGCTGTATCGCAGCGTGCCTCGTCTGCCTGGGATGCCGTCTTCCGGTTTATTCCACAATGATGGGCACCTTCTGGGATGGTGCGTCTAACATTCTGGCCAGCATGGGCTTCTGTGTAATCCTGAGTGTCTTGCTGGGACAGGTGTATTTACGAAGCGGAGCAGCGGAGTCTATCGGAAATCTGTTCCGGAAAATATTTATTAAAGATGGGATGTCACCACTTCGCATGAAAATGACATCTGCTTATGTGTACTTGATCGTTGCAATGATCCTGTGCTTCTGTGGCATGAATGTGTATGTGGCAACCTTCTGTATCATCCCGATGGGTGCAGGATTGTTCAAAGCGGCTGATCTTCCGAAGAAGCCGGTTGCAGGTATCCTGGCCGGCGCGCTTTCTATGGCAGCCTGCTGTCCGGGCACACCGCTTTACACCAATGTGTTAGGATCTGCATTCTTTGGAACCAAGTCGACTGCAGCATTAGTACCTGGCCTGGTTGGTGTATTTGTGATGTTTGTACTGAATGTTCTCTGGATCTGGTCTTTCTGTAAGAAAGCAGTGAAAAAAGATCTTCATTATGTAGAGACCAGCGGAGGATTCTTCTCCCCTGGCGCACCTGGCGAAGGTGCACCGCTTCCTCCGGGACCTGGCGGCCCGCCGGCACCGGATGCAAAAGCACCGGAAAGAAAACTTCCTCATTGGGCACTGGCACTGATCCCGCTGGTTCTGAATGTTGTTCTGTACGGATTCCTGGGATGGCAGATCGAGCCAACGCTGATCGTGACCATCGTTCTTTCCCTGATCCTCTTTGCAGTCAACCTGAAAGAGGGCCCGAAGTGGTCATTCAAACCATTGACCAAGCTTCTGGCAGCAGGTATTGCAGCAGCATTCCCAATCGTTATGTATATGGCAGCACAGATGGGCTACGCGCAGGTTGTTTCTTCCACCGATGTGTTCAATGTTATTATCGGATGGCTGCGCGGACTTCCGTTCCCGTCATATATCACCTTCGGCGTTTTCGCATCCTTGTCCGGATTCCTGGCAAGCGATGCTGTTGCAGGTATCATCTTTTCCGCAACAGGGTTCCTGCCAGTAGCTCAGCAGATGGGCATGACTGCAGCTGGCATGCATCGTATTGCATTGTTCGCTGTTTCCATCCTGGATACACTTCCAATCTGTGCCGGCGTCATCGCCATGCTGAAGGCAGCAGGCATGACTCACAAAGAAGGATACAGCTGCGTATTCCGAACGACGGTCGTTTACCCATTCATAGGAATGGCCGTCTGTATCGTGATGTGTATGCTATTCCCTGGACTGGCCGTTTAAAAAGTGCTTTATAAAGTATTGATCCGGCGCGCGATAATCCATCGCGCGCCGCTTAGCAATTCCAATTCAGAATGTGTTTATTCAAGCTGGCAATTGGATTATAAACGTAAGTCAATGGTACAGTATATCTGAAGAAAAGTAGCTGTTGCACATCCGATTTCATGTGCAGGAAACACAAAGTAAAAGGAGAACAAAATGAACGAATTCAATAAAGAAGATTTCATTGTCCGTTATCCGGGCCAGTATGATGAGAGAGAGCAGGCTGCTCTGGACAAATGGTGGGAGGCAGCTAATGCCATCAACACCAGAGGTCCGATCGACGTGCAGGCGCTTGTGAATGGTACCCTTCCGGCAGACACGCCGGGGATCGGACCTACTCTGAAAGTGACCGAGGCAATGGTTCGCTATAATAACGCAAAGTACGAGCAGGAAAACCCGCTGTTCAACGATGCAGAGTACGCAAGAAAAGCAGGATATAAAGACATTCCGGCATACCCGATCTTCGGTACGCACGATGACAGTTATACCTGCGCATTCCCGGAAGAAGCCAGAGACACATTGTTGGTATCACAGGCAAGCCACTGGGTCGAAAGTTACCAGGACATCTATCCGGGCGATACGCTTTTCCTGGTGATTGATGAGAGACAGATGATCGACCTGACCCCTCCGGAGGGCTCCGTACATCGTTCAGTCGCATTATATAATGGCGGAACCGTCTACAACCAGAGAGGCGAGATCGTTAATAAGTGTGGATTCCACTATATGGAAAGTCTGAGAACATTCAAACCGGGCAAAATGCCACCGGGATTTAAGGAGATGGGATTCCTTTCGATGTGGGAAGCTCCGGACTGGATGGATAAAGAAGATCGCGTATATACAGATGAAGATTATGAATACATGAAAAACATCTGGAAAAACGAAAAGATCCAGGGTGCAGAGCCGCTTTACTGGGAAGATGTCAACATCGGTGATGAGCCTCCACGTACGCTGGAAGGCCCGATCATTGACTGCTCACTTCCGTCCACCCCATATGGCATGGGTATCGGCGGTACCAGGACAATGAAGAAAGAAATCCTTGATGACGAGATCCGCAAGACCATGATCAAAGATGCGCATGGCATTCTCCGGCTTCCAAACGAAGCAGATTATACGCCGTCTGTTCCGGATGGCGCAAAATCAGGATTCATGATCGATGATGGCCGTGGCGCGGCATTGGATGAAAAGATGGCTGCAGAGGGCGGCGCACCGGATATGCCTGCACCTCCGGATATGCCAAAACCAGAAATGGATGTTGACACAACGGATATCCACGCAGCAGCAGGCGATATGCGTGCCGCAATCATCAACTTCGTTGGCCGTGATTTCGCGATCCATGCCATCAACAACTGGATGGGCGACAAAGGCCGTATCTTCTCCGTCAAGTGGGCGATCATGCCGCCGGAAACACATGCTGCATTTGGTCATCCGGTTCCGGAAAGTCCATACTATGTGCACTGGATCTCCCAGGCACCGGGTATGGAAGATGCGCATGTTGACAGCCATGGTCTTACCAGAGACACGGCTGAAGTTCACCTGGTTGTGGTTGATAAATATGTCAAGAACGGCAAATATCTTGTCAAACTGATCTGGTGGATCTCCGATATGAAGGGGACAAACTGGGTTAACGGCAGCGCAGAAGTAGAGCTTCCGCATAAACAGGCATAAATACTCATTGTAAACATAGATCTCCTCTTTTAAAGAGTAATTCTGTTGCCACACATAAAAAGACCGCCGCGGGCGGTCTTTTTATATATAAGGTTGCGTGGTTTACGTCATTTCTCGCGGCGCTTCACTTGCTGCTCGACCATCTTTAATAAAATCTGTACGTAAGGATTATAAGACTGCTTTTTCCAGAGCAGTCCTTTGCGGTAAGCGCCGTCCGTATGTAAAACTTTTGCCAGACGGATCTCCGGGTCAATGGAAAACAGGTTCGTCTGATTACAGAGCGTGACGCCTAACTGCGAGGAAACCTGTGCCGGCAGAGAGATAGGGCGTCCGGACTGCGTCACCTTGATATTGATTCTGGAAACATCGATATCGGACATGCTGTCCAGGAAAAAAGCCTTGGCTTCTTCGTTACTGATCGCGTGCCGCAGTATCGGGAAGATCAGATCGTGCTCAGACAGTACGTCTGCCAGTTCTTCTTTTGTGATCTCTTCCGGTAAATCGATCAAATTGCGGGAAAAGGCCAGATAGTAACATTCATTTTCCAACTCCATGAACGAAAAGCGATCCATTCCGGAATAGACAGATTCCGGGAGCAGATTGCCGATGATGTTTAAGACATCGAACTCTCCTTTTTCCAACCCCTCCATCAATTCATCCAGGTTAGCCCGGTGGATGGTTACACTCAGGTTGGGATACTCCCGGCGCAGATCATTGATCGCCAGTGTGAACGGATTGCTGATCAGTTGTTCCTCCTGGATACCGATCGTGAAGATTTCCCGTTTGTCCTCATAACTCTGCGCATCGCGGATCGCATCCATCAGATCCATGAAGACTGGTTTCATGCGATCATAAAAGCGCTTCCCTGCAGGGGTCAGCTTGACCGAATTGTGATCTCGGGTGAACAAGGTGACGCCCAATTCGTTTTCCAGGTTCACGATCTGCTTGGACAGCGTTGGCTGCGTGATAAAAAATGAGCGCGCGACGCTGGTATAATTAAGTTCTTCCGCCAGTTTTAGGAAATAGCTGATCTGTTGCGTGGTCATAATAATACTCCAGTCAATAATCGGACCATTGATTCGCTTTCAAAAAGCGATAATCGTAAATGCCTGTAAGTATCATACAACAAATGAGGAAAAGAGCAATAAAAAAGGACCTGCGCCATAAAAGGCGCAGGTCCGAGGAAGAACATGAAAATACACTTTCTTTGATTAAGGCTCGTTCAGAAGCCCGCGTCGGTTATTTTGCCGGGAGCTCCAGTCCTACGTAGTTTGCAACTTCCTGAAGAACGACTTCCATTTCGTCTACACAGCCAGCTCCTTCCGCATATCCACGGGCATCAGCCACGCCAGTCTCAAAGAAGACTGCCTGAACCGTTTTAGCATCTTCTTCGCTGAGCTTGTTCAGTTCACCACCTGCAGCTTCGATTTCGCCACCGATTGCATCGTCAGCATCATAAGCCAGCTGGTAGGAATATTCCTGAGTTGCTGCGACAGCATCCTCCAGGATCTTCTGCTGTTCCGGAGTCAGGGAATTCCACAGATCCAGGTTGATGGTAATGAAGTTACCTGCAGTGTAGGTTCCGTCTGTCAGGAAGTACGGAGTGACCTCCTGCAGTTTCATGGATACCAGAGCGGTTGCGCTCATATAACCACAGTCAGCAACACCACGGCTGAGTTTGTCATAGTACTCATTCGGATATACCGTAACAACGTTGAAGCCGAGTTTTTCCATAGCGGTCTGGTTCATGCCGATACCAAGCTTCATGCCTTTCATCTCATCCAAAGATGTGTATTTGGTCTTGGTGATGAAAGCATTGGAGCCGCCCGGAAGCGAACCGATCATATGAACGTTGTTCTTTTCAATGTCTGCCTGTACCAGAGGAGCGGTCTTCTCATTCTTGAACGCGATCGTATCCATCAGGTTAACAGCATCCTCATATCCTTTCAGAGACTGGGATGGGAAGTTGAGGAGTGGCAGGACATTGAAATACATTGCCTGACCGATCAATGTCATATCATAGCCAGCGCCTGTCGTTCCGACAAAGCTTAATTCCTCGCCGAAGCCGACTTCGGTTCCGCCGTAGCTTGGATTGATGGACATCTTACCATCGGACAGTTCTTCCACTTTTGCCTTCAGGTATTCGACCATCTGTCCGCCGAATTCCTGCTTGGAAAGGGTCGTAACCAGTTTGAAAGTCAGTTCTGCATTGGAATTGCCAGCATCCGGGACAACTGCTGCGCTTCCGGAGCCAGCCGGTGCAGGGGTATCGCCGCCGTTGCTGCCACCGCCGCAAGCGGTCAGTACCATTGCTGCAGCGACTGCAACTGCCAGTACTAATGCTAAAAGTTTCTTTTTCATCGTTTTCTCCTTCTCTTGTTTATTGTTAATTGTTTTTAAAGGCTACTAATATCCCATTAAATGCGGCAGGAATTCCACGATCTGCGGAACCAGGCCACATATAAAGATGGCTATAACATCCAGAATAAAGAATGGTATGACACCCTTGAAGATCTCGCCGCTGCCGGTACGGAGTGCGTTGGCAACTGCGAAGACGTTCATGCCAATCGGCGGGGTCATTCCTGCAGCATCACACAGCATGACGAGCACGACGCAAAGCACGAATGCGTTGTAGCCAAGCCCGGTAAGCAGTGGGAACACGATCGGAACTGTGATGACAATGATGGAGGCGATATCCATTACGCATCCACAGATCAGATAAAAGATCACGACCAATGTGAACACGATCAGTGCAGGGAAACCAGCTTTTGCGATCACGTTTGCCAGACTGTCTGCCAGACCGGTCATGGACATGAACCGGCTGAAGATGGACCCCGCGATGATGATTGGGAAGATGCCCGCGTTCATGATGGCTGCATCCCACACAACGTGCACGATACGTTTTGCCGGGACCTTCTTGATCAGAGAGTAGATGATCAGGGCGATGGATGCGACTGCGCCGGCAACGGTGGACGGGAAAAGACCTGTCAGCGTACCGCCGACGATCAGCGCAAAGACCAGCAGGAACGGGATCAGGTAGCGCAGGGATTTTAATTTTTCTTTCATCGGCACACGTTCCATCTGATCCTTCCCAGGAATCTTGTTCGGCCTGAACAACGTGAGCACTTTGATGCAGAGGCAGAGCAGGATGATCATGATGATGCCGAGCGAGAGCCCATACATCAGCGTAGTTCCGATGGAAAGGTCTGTCATCAGACAGAAAATAATGATCGGGACAGACGGCGGGATTAGCGAGGACAAAGAACCAGCGCCGACGATCGCGCCGAGTGATAATTTCCGATCGTAGTTTCTTTTTTCCAGTTCCGGCATAGCGATCTTACAGAAGACCACATTTCCTGCGACCGAGATACCGGAGCAGGCACCGAACACGGCGTTTGCGCCAACCAGCGCGTACAGCAGTCCGCCACGTACCCGGCACAGCCATTTGTTCATGGCATCGAACGCGCCTTGCGCGATGCCGGTCTCTCCCGCTAACGAGCCAACCAACATGAACAGAGGCAGGACCGCATAGGTGTAGTTGGCACCGGTTGTAAACGGCGCTTGTGTAAATTGGAGAAGGGTCAGTTTGAAACTGCCCAGTAACATGAACCCCAGGAATGAACAGCCCAGCATGGAGACCCAGATCGGGATGCCTAAAAAGACAAGCACCATCAACAGGACGAAAATACCAATACCAATTAATCCGGCAGTTGTCATTGATCATCCCTCCCTTCCATGATAGGTGCAACATCTTCAGTTGTCTCGGAAGATTCCGCAGCTGTTGCATCAGCAGCTTGCGCAGCCTGTGCAGGTGGCATGGACATATCCGGACCACCCATCCCCGGCGGAACCATTGCTCCCTGCCTTTTTTCCGGAGGGATCAGAAACATCCGGAAGAGGCACCATAAAAATGCAATGGCAGCCATACCGTATCCAATGGCGATCACCAAAGCGGACGGCCATACCGGAAATGCAATGGCAGCAGCCGACGATTTTGCGCCGGTCGAGATCTTCGTTATGGTCAGATTGATCTCGCAGTATGTCAGAAAAACAGAGATCACAAAACCAAAGAAGTAGCCAATGAACTCCAGCACTTTCTTCAAACCATTCGGGAATTTTTGGGAAACGATATCTACTGTAGTGCTTCCTCGCTCCACCTGAATGAACCCGATCGCCAGAAAAACGATTGGGATGTTCAGGTAGGTGACCCATTCGGTTCCGTTTGGAAGACTATAGGAAAAAATCTTTGTGGACAGGGAGTCGACTGTGCAGACAAGTGCTGCGACAACCAGACTCAATGCGGCAAAAAGAGACACGACATACATGATCTTATAGACCACTTTATCGATCTTTTCCGCAACCGTGACAGGTTCCATTCTTCACCCTCCTTTATATAGTAGTATTTTGACATAGCCGCGGTGGGTTAATCCAATTACTTAAGAGAATTAGCGAATTCGAAAATGGAATATCGCGCCATGTTGCATAATTGATACATTGTGTTTCCGAATAAAAAATTGTAAAATATTGACATATTTTTTTTCTTGGCGTGTTAATCATCTATCGGAGGAAATAGAAACGGATTTTTCAAAATATAAAACAAAACCGTGGATCGTCCCGCGGCATCGCGTTTTGCATACGATGTTTTCCGGTATGATCGGGTGGTATGTGAAGAAAAAAACCGGTGTGCAGGCAGATCGTTTTGCGGAGCAGGGCGAAGGGCCGTATCTGGTCCTTTATAATCACCAGACGCCTTATGATCAGTTCTTTCTGATGATGTCTTTCCGCGGGCCGGTCTATTATCTGGCAACGGAAGATCTCTTTTCGAATGGCCTGCCGTCGTATCTTCTGATGTGGTCGGTTGCGCCGATCCCGATCATCAAGCATTCCTCTGACCGGACGGCTATCCTTCTGATGTTTAAAGTGGCACAGGAGGGCGGCACGCTCGTGATCGCGCCGGAAGGCAACCGGACTTATAGCGGCAAGACGGAATGGATGAGTCCGGCTATCGGACATGTGGCGAAAAAGCTGCATCTTCCGATCGCATTGTACCGTATTGAAGGCGGGTACGGAGCAGAGCCGCGCTGGGCCGATGATCTCCGCAAAGGCAAGATCCACGCGTATGTTTCACGCGTGATCCAGCCGGAAGAAATTGACCAGATGACGGACGAGGAACTCTTTGAAGAGATCAAAACCGGACTGTATGTGAATGAAGCTGTCGCGGATTCTGCCTATCTTTCCGATACCAAAGCGGAATATCTGGAACGTTGCGTTTATGTCTGTCCGGACTGTGGGCTGACGACATTTGAAAGTCATGGCAATGAGGTCGAATGTCTGACCTGCCATAAAAAGGTGCGTTATTACGATGATAAACATATGGAAGGCGTCGGATTCGACTTTCCGTTCCGGTTTGTGAATGACTGGTATGAATACCAGCAGGATTTCATCAATCATCTGGATGTCCTGCAGTATATTGACAAGCCTTTATATGAAGACCGCGCGGCAATCTCTCAGGTCATTGTATATAAGGCAAAGAAAAAACTCCGGAAGGATGCGTCCCTCAAACTGTATGGCGACCGTATCGTGATCGATGAGAAGAGCGCGGAAGAATGGGTCATTCCGTATGAAGAAGTGAAGGGCATGGCCATCTGCGGACGCAATAAGCTAAATGTTTATCACAACCGTAATATCTACCAGTTCCGTGGTGAAAAACGCTTTAATGCGTTGAAATATGTAAATATTTATTACCGTCATAAAAATATGACAAAGGAAACAAAAGATGGAAAATTTCTGGGACTTTAGTGTATGGGGCAGTTTTCATCTGATCACGATCCTGTTGATCAGTCTGCTTGCTGCAAACATTTTGAAAAAGGTGATCCGCCCGCTGCAGGCGTCGCTGATCCCGACATCTGTTTTAGGAGGTCTGCTTCTTCTGATCGCCGCTACCATTTACCGGGTTGTCACCGGCAATGCCATGTTTGATACCGAGTTTTTCGGCAACAATGGCAGCAGCAATCTGGAGATCATCACATACCATACACTGGCGCTTGGATTTATCGCAACGGCGTTCAAATCGGCGAAGGGCAAACTTACGAAAAAACGCCTGAGTGAGATCTTCAACACTGGCGTGACGACCGTGTCCACCTACCTGATCCAGGGTGTTTTCGGACTGGGTATTTCGATCCTGGCAGCATTCATTATCCCGGGATTCTTTAAAGCAGCCGGCGTCCTTCTTCCATTTGGTTATGGACAGGGCACCGGCCAGGCGCTCAACTATGGTGGTATTTACGAAAACGATTACGGTTTTGTAGGCGGCAAGAGTGTCGGCCTGACGATTGCGGCACTCGGATTTTTAAGTGCCAGCATCGGCGGAGTCATCTATCTGAATATCCTGAAGAAAAAAGGTAAGATCAAAACCGAGATCGGCGGCGAGCAGGCGCTTCGTTCCGAAGAGATCCAGGGTGAGGGCGAGATCCCGATGCAGGAAAGTATCGATAAGATCACCATCCAGGTGGCACTGGTGGCATTGGGCTATCTGGTGGCTTATCTGATCATGTATCTTCTGGGTCTTCTGGCTCCGGGCATGAGGTCCGTGATCTTCGGATTCAACTTCCTGATCGGCGTTTTAAGTGCAGCGCTGGTCAAATTGATACTGAATGCGCTGAAAAAGAAAAACGTCATAAAGAAAGAATATGTGAACAACTTCCTGATGACACGTATCAGCAACTTTTTCTTTGACATCATGGTAGTGGCTGGTATCGCTGCAATCCGTCTGCATGTGCTGAAAAACTACTGGGTCGTCATCCTGATCATTGGCGCGGTAGGCCTCGTGATCACATTTATCTATAATCATTTTGTTGCAAAGAAACTGTTTCCGGATTATGCGGAAGAGCAGTTCCTGATGATGTACGGTATGCTGACCGGAACTGCCAGCACGGGAATCATCCTTCTGCGTGAGATCGATGGCGAATTCAAGACCCCGGCGTCTGACAACATGGTCTATCAGAATTTTCCGGCCATTGTCTTTGGTTTCCCGATCATGCTGCTGGCGACCTTCGCACCAAAGAAACCGTTTATTACATTGATCATACTGATTGCATTCTTCCTTGTAATGAATGTGATCCTGTTCCGGGCACAGATCTTCCGGAGGAAAAAGGGCGCTGAAAAACAATGAAACAGTCTTATACAATCGATCAGCTGCTGGGGGCATCGTTCTCCTGCAACTGCGGGCGCGAGCACTCCACCTGCTTTTCGCGGATGATCCTGGAGGAGGACGCGCTTACGAAATTGCCGGCACTTCTGGCTGAGCTGGAACGCCGGCATCCTTATCTGATCTGTGATACGCATACATATGATGCATGCGGCCGCCAGGTCTGTGAGATCCTGTATGCGGCCGGCATCACATATACGATTACCATTCTGGAAAGCCCGGCCGTCGGTGATCTTCCGGCGGACGAGGAGGCATTCGGCCGTGTCTGTATGGCCTTCCCGAAAGATTCGGACCTTGTGATTTCCATCGGGTCCGGCACCATCAATGATCTGGGACGCTATCTGTCCTATATTACCGGCTTGGAATTTATTCTTGTACTTACGGCACCGTCTATGGACGGGTGCGTTTCCGGGGTTGCTCCTCTGATCCAGAATCATATCAAGATCACATTCCCGGCGCATGCGCCGCTGGCCATGGTCGGAGATCTGAAGATTCTTTCGCAGGCTCCGATGAAGATGCTTTCCGCAGGAGTCGGCGACATTCTCGGAAAATATAATTGTCTGACGGATTGGAAATTGTCTGCCATTGTGAACGGGGAATACTATTGCGAAACGATTGAGCAGATCATGCGGTCCGCGATCGATAAAACAATGGCGGCAGCGCAGACCTTGCGGCAACGCCGTCCGGAGGATATCCGCACTTTGACGGAAGGACTGGTGCTTTCCGGCATGGCCATGGATTTTGCCGGATCGTCCCGCCCAGCGTCCGGCGCGGAACATCACCTGTCGCACTTCTTTGAAATGATGTTTCTCTTTGATGGGATCCCTGCTGTTCTGCATGGGACCAAAGTCGGCATTGGCACCGTGATGGCGCTTCGCCTGTATAACGAACTGGCAAAAATGGAGAAGCCGGATTTCGAAAAACTGCGGAATTCCGTATCAGCGCGGCCGGATCAGGCAGCCTGGGAAACGGAGATGAAACGCGTTTATCGGGAAGGTGCTCCGATGATCATTGATCTGGAGAGAAAAGCAAAGCGGAACAGCCCGGAAAACCTGCTGCGTCGCTTAAGTGCCATCGAGGCACATTGGGAAGAGATCCGTGCATTAGCACAAGCGGCACCTCGCGCAGAGGAAATCGCACAGGTTCTGGAAAGCCTGGGCGCGCCAACACGACCGGAACAGGTTGGAGTCGATCCGACATACATTGCGGATGGGATCCTTTATGCGAAAGAACTGCGTGACCGATATACGATCCTTCAGCTGCTTTGGGACATTGACCGGCTCGAAGAGATGAAGGATATGTAAATCATTTGGAGGTGCGTTGCTTGGCAATCTGGAATCCATGGCATGGCTGCCATAAGATAAGTCCCGGATGTGCGAATTGCTATGTCTACCGAAGGGATGAAAGCATCGGAAAAGATGCCGGGATCGTATCGAAGACCGGCGATTACAATCTTCCGCTCAAGAAAAACAGGCAAGGGGAATATAAACTGACACCAGGAGGCGGGGTCGTTTTTTGCTGCATGACGTCCGATTTCTTTCTGGAGGATGCCGATGAATGGCGGCAGGGCTGTTGGGATATGATCCGCGAGCGGGCGGATCTTGAATTCCATATCATTACCAAGCGGATCGACCGGTTTGAAGAATGTATCCCACCTGACTGGGGCGATGGCTGGGATCACGTGACGATCTGCAGCACCTGTGAGAATCAGGACAGAATGGATCACAGGCTTCCAATTCTGCTTTCCCTTCCGATCAAACACAGGCAGGTCATCTCGGAACCGATGTTGGAAGAGATTGACATGGAATCATATTTGGCGACGGGGCTGATCGAGCATGTGGTCTGTGGCGGGGAGTCCGGACCAAAAGCAAGACCATGTAATCTTGACTGGATCCTGAAGGTCCGGGAACAATGCATCCAATACGGAGTTCCATTTACGTTTAAGCAGACAGGCGCGGTATTTATCAAGGATGGGAAGACCTATCATATTGAACGGAAATACCAGATGTCACAGGCAAGGAAATCCGGGTATAGTTATTATCCGGGAATAAACAGATAAAAACAGGAGGGATCAAAAATGAAGAATGTAACCGTTATTTGGTCCAGCCCAAACACAGACGGCTTAACAGCATCGGCTAAAAATATGTTTGTGAGTGGTCTGACAGAAAAAGGTATTGAGGTCACAGACATTCATCTGAATGCAAAACACATTGAAATGTGTAAAGCCTGCGGAGACGGATGGGGAACCTGCAGAAATGAAGGAACCTGTGTGATCCAGGATGATTTTGCGGAGATCTTTGAAACGCTTAAGAAGACCGATGGGATCGTATGGGTCACGGCGGTCTATTGGCAGGATACGACGGAATGCTTCAAGGCATTCTTTGACCGCCTTCGCCGGTGTGATGCGTTCTCGAACCGGACGCTTGCGGATAAAAAATGTGTATTGATCGCCTGTGCCGGAGGCTCCGGAAGAGGCACCGTGGAATGCATGGCGCAAATGGAACGCGGCATGAATCACCTGGGCATGCGGACATTTGACCGCATTCCGGTCGTGCGCTACAACAAAGATTATATGCTGCCGGCACTCCAGTCTGCAGGAAAATCATTTGCGGACTGTGTAGAGAATGGATTCAAATAAAATACAGGAAAAACAACATTCGCCAATATATGGCTCCATCATGATGCTGATCGCCTGCATCCTGTTTTCGACCGGAGGGATCCTGTGCAAGCTGATCCCCTGGTCGCCGCTTGCGATCAATGGAGCCCGGAACCTTTTGGGAGGGCTTCTCATAGGCGGATATTTGCTGGTTACGCATCATAAATTGAAATTCAACTGGAAGGTCCTGCTTGGCGCCATCTGCATGAGCGGGGTCACCACCTTATTCATTGTGGCCAATAAACTGACGACGGCTGCCAATGCGATCGTTCTGCAATATTCCGCACCAGTATGGCTGATTCTCATCTCGGTATTTCTGCTGCATAAAAAGCCGACGGTCAAAGATATCGTCACGATGGTCTTTGTCTTTGTGGGAATCATTCTGTTTTTCCTGGATGGGATCGGAAGCGGTGGCCTTTGGGGAAATGTGGCGGCGCTCGGAGCCGGCATTTTTTATTCCGGATTGTTTCTTTTGAATTCTCTTCCGGGTGCAGACAGCCTTTCATCGCTGTTTATCGGACAGATCGGAACGGGTATCATTTTGACACCTTTGGTTGCGTTTGAAACGGATGTTTCTCTGGTCCCGGTCATCACGGTCATTGCATTGGGACTGTTTCAGGTTGGTTTAGGCTATGTGTTCTTCAATCTCGGAACCAAGTACACAGCGCCCGTTACGGCATCGATCATCGCCGGTGTGGAGCCGGTCCTGAATTCTCTTTTGGTTGCGGTCTTCTGGGGCGAAATGTTAAAGCCGCTGGCGCTTGCAGGCGCGATTATCGTTATTGCTGCAATTTTGATCTATAACATCCTCGGTGCCCGAAGCGTCAGTTAGCTTTTTTGTTCCGCGTGAGGCATTTTTCACGAAAAAACAAAAAAACTCGAGATATGAGAAAGATAGCCCCTGCTAACTACTCGAAAAAAACAATAATTTTCGAGATATGAGAATAAAATAAGCCGATTAGGACAAAACAAGATGAGTTAGCGCAGGCTAACCTTCTCATATCTCCAATTATCTTGTCGATTCATAAAAAATGGCTGGGAAATAACTAAAAAAGGGGGCAACAGCCCCCTTTTTCATGTTTTTAAAGTGAAAAATTACAGACCGTTCTGTACGCGGCAAGCCTTGATCAGGTTCTTTGCCAGCATAGCGGATGTGATGGATCCAACGCCCGGGACAGGGGTCTTCCAGCTTGCTTTTTCCTCAACATCTGCTGAGCAGCAGCCGAAGGTGTTGATCTTCTGCTTTCCGGTCTTTTCGTTGATGATCGGTTCGCCATTCTCATCAAATGCTTTCTCACGGACAACTGCTGCATCGATCACGATTGCGCCTTCTTTGATCATGTCAGCTGTGACGGAATCCTTGAATGGAGTAGCTGCGATCACTACGTCAGCGCCCTGGGTATACATGAGTTTCTTCTCTGCATGTGTCAGGTGGTGAACGATAGAGACGGTAGCAAAGCGGTTGGTCAGCAACATGGATGCCGGCTTACCGATAACGTTGGAGTTGTTGATGATACATACGTCAAGTCCGCATGCGACGTCGTCTTCCTGACCTGGTTTTGCCAGTGGAAGCGGCTCATAGTTCGGACGGACGGTTGCTTTGATCTGGTCAGCATAGTAATTGATGACTTCAACGATAGCAGCTGCGGTGCAAGGATACAGGCCAGTCGGATCTCCGACGACCAGTTTGCCCATGTTTGCTGCGGTGCAGGCATCAACGTCCTTCAGCGGATTGAGGATCTCGCCGATTGCTGCATTCTCATCAATGTTGTCCAGAGGTCTGAATGCAAGGATGCCGTGGATTGTCGGATCAGCATTCAGCTCTTTCATCTTAGCAATGTAATCATCCTGTGAAATATCTGCAGGCAGTGCGAAGACTTCCACTTCGATCCCTGCTTCATTCATGGTCTTTGTTGCGCCTTTCTCATAAGAAAGGTCCGGTCCTTTTTCTCCGACACGAACGATACCCAGCTTTGGTGTGATGCCCTTTGCCTTCAGTTCATCAGCGGCAGCTTTGCACTCGTCCGAAATTGCCTGAGCAACTACTTTACAGTCTAAAACCTGTGCACTCATTATAAATCCTCCGATCATAGTATTTTTTTAAAGATGTGCTTATTCTATCACACATTATTTCAATATGGTACAGAAAAAAGTACAGGACTTCCATCAGCCCCGGAAAATGCCGAACAGCCCGACTCGGTTTTTCGTGCCGGTCTTGATATATATATTGTGAATATGTTTTTCAAATGTGGATTTTGTGATGCAAAGGTCTTCTGTGATTACCGAATCAGAAGAGCCGTTCAGCATCATGTTGATGATCTCTTCTTCCCTGCGGGTAAGGGAATATTCGTTGACTAGCGCTTTCGGAACCGAAAAGCCCGGGGCGTTGGGGTCTGTTTTAAATCCACGGTAACGAGTGACCAGACGATAGAGCTTCAATTCGATATGCATCTTCAGTAATTCTAAGAAGAACAGCTCTTTTTCTGTAAAATCGCCGTCTTCTTTTTGCCGGTAGAGCCCGATCATCCCAAGTTTGATATCGTTATGTACAAACGTTGCCTGCAGAGCATAGTAGAGTTTCTGCGGCCGGTAGACCTCCTGGTATAGGGCGGAGCGGTTCCATTCCTCTTCGTCACGGGAATCCGAAGCCCGGAAAACGGAACTCCAGGGAGCCTCCATATATTCCCACCAGATAGAGCGGTAATTACCGTCGACAAAACGGGACTCGTCAAAAGACTCCTTATCAGACCCGACGAAATATGGTTCTTCGTAAATGAATTCATTATTGCGGGAAGACACTTTAATCGCCATCGCCTTGCTGTATGGGATGATGGTCCGGATCTGTGAAAGAAGAATACGGGAAAAATCAGAAAAACTATCACACAGGTTGATGCGGTAGATCACTTGCGAGATATACGCGCTTTCTTTCATCGTTAAACTGACAGCCATATTTCACCTCCGAAAAAAGGATATCCCTGTTCACGCATTCATCATAAGACAGATAAAGGGGACATACAAGGGATAAAATAGAAAAAATCTTCTATTATTGTGGAAAACTGGTAGAAAAATAATGATTGGTGACACTTTTAAAAGCAGAACGAATCC
>JAFZKG010000176.1 GCA_017553695.1 Lachnospiraceae bacterium | reverse complement strand
TATCAGCAGCTTCCTGAACAGATACTGTCAGTTTTTTGCCAGAAACAAGACCGGATTCACCACTGTCTTCAGGATGCTTATCCTCTTCCACATAAGCCAACATGGCTTCATGAAGCGATTTCTTAATTATCTCAGCAACATCCACTTCCGTATAAAAGCCTCTTTCAATTGTACCAGCTGGTACTTGTCCGATTCCTCGTCTTTGAATATACATTGCGTTCTCCTTTCATAGTTGTGATTAATCGATATGCCACAGTCATAATTCTGTAGGCTTTATTATTTTACCTGGTTTGATAATTCATGCAACTCTGTCGATTTCAAATAAACTCCAATTCTTTCCAGCAATCAACTGTATTTGTAAGAGAAATCTGTAAGAATCCTTACACCCTGTTTGTTCACAATGCTATCACCGTTGTTTATAATGCATATGCTTAGACAATATTGCAAGCAAAACTAATCGGCAGTAGATCGAATCCACTGCCGAAAAGAATCTTGAAAACTATATTCATCAATACTTGATCCATCAATTCACACAATGCCTGTCTTCCATTAGCAAGCAGGTGACACTCGATAGATTGCTTGTTATGTATTGGTTATCCAGACAGGCGCAGTGATCGCATATCTGTTGTCTTCCCTGACAAGTTTCACAAAGTAATACCGTTCGCCACAAGGCAGTTCTGCCTCATAATTCAGACTGTCACTGTCCAGCGTATCCTGATAAACGATTCTTCCGTGTTCTCCGTAAACGTCTATACGGGTGAAACGATGTTGTTCATTGACAGAAGCGGAAACGGACAGATGCAATCCGTTCCGGCTGTCCGTAACCGATCCCTGCATCATACCGTTTAGCCGATATATCACGCGAATTCCCGGAGCCCCGGTAAAATACACCCGCAGGTTTTTCATGGCGTCATATATATGCCCTGCCGTCAGACGTTTTGCAATGACGCCTGTCCGGATGCCATTCTCCGTGCCCCAGTCTTCTCTGTGATTGTCCTGATTCCCGACTGGCGCAATATGCCAGCCCGCATCCAAAGCGATAATATACCATGTCAGTACTTTTTCTTCCGGCATTTCAATATCGTTGAGTTCCATGGTATAGGTGATCCTGTCCAGCTCTTCGTCATACGGCTGGAAAAGATCCAGATGCCGGTTTCCGCAGGACCATGGATGATTCCACTGACTGATGATATAGGGATACTGTTTCAGTTTCCTGTAATATGCCAGGCTGTCATCGTACTTGAACTCGTAGGAATTCAGATAAAAGTCCGCACAGTAGATATTCATATGACCGAACTGGTTGTACCAGGTGGTTTCAGAACCATACAGCGCGACAAACCGACCCGGTTCGGTCATAGCCTCTGCTTGGGCTTTGAGGTCCCTGAACTTTCTGCTTTTATCACAGTCAAACGCCTCATCCAGGCAGTTGCTGTGTTCTGTTATTCCCAGAAAATCGAGCTTCGCGTCCCGTGCATAAGCATATGCCACTTCCGGTGTAGCCGAACCGTCTGAAAAAGCGGTATGACAGTGCATATTTCCAAAGAAAACCTGATACTCCGCTTCTTTTTCCTGGTCTCCGGTCCCGATCAGAAGGTCTTCTTTGTAATCCAGCGGCTGCGTTGAAAGCACAGGATGTTTAGCCAGCTCAAGATATAACAGTTCCATGTTCTGCGGCTGGTCGATCGCGTCCAGGATAATATATAGATTATGGGCTCCGGATATACTGCTTCCGTCTGGAAGAAGCAGTTCCACGGCGATTTCGCTCCATTCCCGCCACTGACGGCATATATGCAGTTTTCCCACAGTCAGGCCATCCGGAGAGTCGAGCGCTATCCTGATATCCAGAAAATGCGTCTTGCTTTTCAGGGGCGTTCCAAGATAGATCCTCAGCTGATCAAACCTGCCATCGAAATTAACATCCCTGAATCCGATATATGCGCTTGCTTTGTCAGTGGTAAGCGCTCGCGGATTCCAGCCCGGCTCAATTTCTTCAGCTGTATACTCTTCGAAACCGACGATATCATCTGCATGGACTGCCTCGATCCGATGTTCCCTGATATCCACAACTGCCGGCGTCTGTGCACACTCCTGCCCGTAAACACAGACATCTCTGATTTCCACATCCCTGGAAACAGAACAATAGGAAACTGTGATTCGGATGTACCGGCATTTCTGTTTCACCGTATACGCAGTTCCTTCCATGGGTTCCGGTACATCATCTTTTTTCTCTGACAGCAACCGCCAGTTCATTCTGTCAAAAATGTATTCGATATGATAGTGATAGTAGCCATGCAGCGAAAAAAACTGAATATGGACAGATGAAACATAGCAAACATTCTGCAGATCAATCAAAAGCCACTGATAATAGGGCCCTGCTTTCCAACTGGTGTTCTCGTTGTGATCTATAGCCTTGGACGCCTCATATCCTTCATAACAGCTTTGTGAAAAAGCGATCGCCGGGAGCAGAAGCATACCCTCATTCTTCATCGTGATTCCTTCTTTTCTGTACTTTTCTGTATCTCGGGACTGATACCTGGGGTATCAGAACGTTATACTTCCCATGGATACGAGATCCGTACTGTCTTTACCAAACAAACAGATTTTATCACTTATAATGTCACAGCGCAATTCACGATCCACTTCATAGTCTATCGATCCGAACTGAATTGACGAAATGATTGTATCACCCTTTTTCAGCTTGATGGTGGTTTCCAGGCCGGTAGGCAGCGTTGCATAGGCGGACATCGCCAATGCGCCGTCATCGGAGATCTGAATCAGTTCCGGTCTGATTCCGAGTACATAGGTGCCATGTTTCAGATCAGTCTTTTCACGGGGAATGAATCGGCCTGTTTCGCCCAGAAAACGAACCGTATATCCGTTATTTGTTTCTGATATATCGCAGTCGATAAAATTCATGGTCGGATTTCCCACAAAATCCGCTACGAACAAATTGGCCGGTCGGTTATATACCGTCAGCGGCGCATCAAACTGCTGTATCACACCTTTGCTCATCAGGCAGACTTTGGATGAAAGCGTCATGGCTTCCAGCTGATCATGCGTTACATACACAAAGGTAGCGCCTGTATCTCTGTGAAGACGCTTCAGTTCGGTTCTCATCTCCGCACGCAGTTTGGCATCCAGGTTGCTCAACGGTTCATCCATAAACAGCACCTTGGGATTGGGTGCCAGTGTACGGGCAATCGCGACGCGCTGCTGCTGTCCGCCGGATATTTCCGACGGATACCGCTGTTCAAACTCTTCGATTTTCAGGAGCGCCAGCATTTCATGGACCCGCTGTTCAATAGCACTCTTCTTCCATTTCAGGTTTTCCAGACCGAAAGCAATATTCTGATAGACTGTCATGTGCGGCCACAGCGCATAATTCTGGAAAAGGAATCCCACATCGCGCTTATCCGGCGTTACGTTGACGCCTGTTTCTGCGTCAAACACTACTTTGTCACCGATCGTGATCCGGCCGGATGTTGGAGTTTCCAGGCCTGCAATCATTCGCAGTGTCGTGGTTTTTCCGCATCCTGACGGTCCCAGTAGCGTAATGAAATCACTGTCCCGGATTTCCATGTTCAAGTCTTCGACAGCAGTAAAACCGGCAAATTTCTTTGTAATGTGTTCCAGTATAATATTCGGCATGAATGATTCCCCCTTACCTCACATTTGAACTGCTGCCGACACTTTTTTCGATGGACGCTCCGGTCAGCTTGTTCGAAGTGAAATTGATGATCAGCACAATGACGATAATCAGCAGCGTGATCGCACTGGCATACTGCTCGTATCCTGTCTGGTTGAATGAAAGAAGCATGGTGGTCAGCAGAAAACGGCTGTTCGGCACCAGTAACGCAAACAGATCGACCTCACGCATGGCTGATACGATCGGCAGTAGATAGCCGGACAAAATGCTCGTCTTCTGGATCGGTACCAGGATCCTGAAGAGGCGTTTATACCAGGGAACACCGGTTATGATCGCTGCTTCTTCGATTTCTTTTGAAATCTGCAGCATGGAGTTGATGCCGCCTCTTGATGCGAACGGCGTATATTTGACGCCTCCGACGATCACTAGCAGTAAGAAAGAATTATAGAGAAAAGAGAAGGTCTTGGTAGAAGCGACCGCCAGGTAAATAGCCGAAAAAGCAATGGTGGGAATCAGATACGGGAAAAAGGCCATGGACTCCACCATCTTTGCGAGTCGAGTGCCTCTCTGTTTGACCACAGAATATCCGATAAACAGCCCTGCCGTTCCGCCGAAAGCCGCGCATGCAAACGACAGAAGAATCAATCTGCCCAGAGCGGCCAGGGAGTCTTTGCCCACCAGGATTCCGCCCACCATGCCCATTTGATATGCGTCAGTATCTGTTCCGATCCAGAAATCCAACGTCCAGTTGTTCGGATTATAATTTCCCGGGATACGGGTGATCGTCTGTAACGCGAAAACAATCAAAGGCAGAATGGAAAAGCATAAAGTACCTATGACCAGAAACACGGCGATCGGTGTATTGGATTTCTTCAGGTCGACCAGCGAAACCTGGCCGGATTTACCGGTGACCGTCGTGAACGATTTTCGTTTTCCAGTATACTTCTGATTAATGGTCAGGATCAGGATGCCCATAATGATCATAACCGAAGCAATGATATAGGATTGCCCCATATATCCGGCGTTGACCAACGCTTTCATCTTGGATGCGAGTGTATAGAACCGTACCGCGCCGCCCAGGAAAACCGGCACTGCGTATGAGGCAAATCCGCTTGAGAAAACCAGCAAAAAAGTCGAAAGGATTGCAGGCATAATAATGGGCAGTGTGATTCGGCGAATAATCCGCCATCTCGTGGTTTTCAGAATGACCGCTGATTCTTCGAGTGTGGCGTCCATGTTTTGAAGGATCCCGCCGATAAGAATATAGGCAAACGGCGCGAAGTGGAGCGCGTTTACCACGATACAGGGAAACAGGCCGAATACGAACCACTCCGGCATGACAAGCCCGAATAAACCCTGCAGAATACCTACATTGCCGCCTCCTACTTTGTTGTTCTGGAACATATAAATCCAGAACTGAGCCAGGGTCCATGCAGGCATAATATAGGGAAACATAAACAGTGAGCCGATCAGTTTCTTATATTTCATATTGCTCCGCGCCATCAGCCAGGCAACGGAGCCGCCAATGATGATTGCAAGAATTGCGCCAAAGAGGCCCAACAGGAAGGAGTGCAATAAAGGCTTGAAAAAGGTCGCCTGACTCCACTCGCCGGACAAAAAAAGCTTTTGGAAATGGAAGAGTGTAAAAGAGCCATTCTTTTTCCCGGTCAGCGTTTTCTCTATACCCGGATG
>JAFZKG010000175.1 GCA_017553695.1 Lachnospiraceae bacterium | reverse complement strand
CATCCTCAAGAAGGCCGGCTTCCTCACCCGCGACCCGCGCATGAAGGAGCGCAAGAAGTACGGACTCAAAGCTGCCCGTAGAGCGCCTCAGTTCAGCAAGCGTTGATCGGCAGCAAAAACCTCGAAAAACCGCGTAACCACAAGGGTTTGCGCGGTTTTTTCATTTGCTCTTCTCTTTCCCGTTTTGACGGGGTTTGAAGGGGTCTGAAACGGGTTTTTGTGTTAATTTATAGGGCAACCGCCATTTTTTGGTTAATAAATAGGGTAAACCCGAATTCAAGACAGAGCGTTTTAAGTCGTGTTAATCCACTAAAAAGGCTGCGCGTCTAAGGCTGCTTTCCGGCCCTTCCCGACATGCCGTCCGGACAGTTTTTTGTACGGACTTTTTCGTCTTTTTTTGACCAAATCTGACCAGACCGAATAGGGCATGTCCCGGGCTTTATACTACCTGGAATTCCATGGGCATCCTGATTGCGATGGAAGTATTCCTGGTACTGATCACTGCCGGTGCCGGCGTGATAGAAGGCCTGCTGGAAATGGCCAGTGACAGCCTGAGCGGCTTCATGAGATCATGAAGCTTAAGCAATAAAGTCTCTGGGCGTCTTTCCGTAATAAGTGCGGAAAGCTTTATAGAAATTACTTGTGTTGTTGTAACCGAGCATAACGGATATCTCTTCAATGGACAGAGTGGTTCCCTTCAGCAGGACCGCAGCTCTGTCCATTCTTGTTTCCAGGACAATCTCCGAGAACGACTTTCCCTGTTCCCTGCGAAGGAGGGACGAGATATAGTTCGGATGATAAGAAAACTGCGCAGATACTTCTCCGAGAGTCACAGATTCAGAATGAGCCTGGATATACCGGACGATCTGCCCGGAAACCGGGACATCCGTTGCAAGAGGCTTTTCAAGCCGATAGCGCCTTGCGATATGCATGAACAGGGCCAGGACCATCGGCTTTAAGATCAGCTGCGTATCCTCTTTCCGGTCGGCGTATTCGATGACCATCATTTCCAGAAGTGAACGGACCGGCGAGGTCTTTTCAAAGGAAAGATGAATGAATTCATCCGAGAAACGGTCCGTCTGCGGGTCCAGGAAGAACCGGAACATATCGGGATCCGTGGACAGCGCCGGCAGATACTCCCGGAAAAAGGCTTCTTTCTTGATATGGACGCCGATCATGATAATATCGTCATCTTCGCTGTCACCTTTGAGTGCGTAGCCGTTGAACGGCTGACCAATGTAACAGTCTCCCTCACGAACTGTGATCAGGTTATTGAAGCGCTGGCTCAGTGCGTTATAGTCCAAGTGATAGGCATAGTCGATAAAGAAGAATTCCTGGCGGTGAAACGGCTCGCTGATGTGACGGCCTTTGAAGACAACAATCATGATGTCGTCATTAGGGTCGCCCTGCCATTGGGACATCTTATCCGGCGTTCCGTCCGCGAGATTGAAATCCCGGAATTCCCAATTCAGATGGGACCAGTCATGGCCCAGCTTGTTGATCGCAAGAGAAAGCAGCTTATTCATGGATTGCGCCCTCCTTTTTCTGCTTGAGAGTATAGCACATCATCTTATAATTTACCAGTATAGTTATTAAGATATAGCGTTTTCAGTTGCATGTCAGGCCAGTATAATCACACATGTAATCCGGCAGCAAGAGCCGGTACACGCTGAACAAGAACAGTAAAGGAGAAATCTGAAAATGAAAAAGCTTGCCAAGAATATGGTCCTCTGCATGCAGCCTGTCCCTCAGACGATCGTGTCCTGCAGAGATAAAGAAGGAAGAAACAATGCTCTGGTGGTCGGTTTTACCGCAAACGTCAGTCTGGATCCTGTGATGGTCATGGTCGGCATCGTTCCGTCCCGGTTCTCGCATCACATGGTCAAGGAATCCGGCGCTTTCGTGATCAATCTTCCGAAGAAGAGCTTTCAGAAGGAATACGCTTACCTTGGTTCCAGGTCCGGCAGGGACGGCGACAAGTTTGCCGCTCTGGATCTGAAATGGGAAAACGCGGAGTATGTGGATGCCCCGATCCTTTCGGACTGCCCGGTAAGCATCGAGTGCAGCGTGGTGGACAGCATCCAGCCCGGTACACACGAGCTGTTCATCGGCAAGGTGGAAGCCGTTCATGTCGATGAGGAGTACTTGGATGAAAAGGGCAATATCCTCTGGAACAAGATGGACCTGATGTAAGGAGCGGATTTGCATGAAAAGGCATTCAGTCAAAACAATATCTGTTCTCCTCGCACTGATCATGATCATGTCCCTGCTTGGAGCCTGCGGAAGCAATACAGGAAGCACCGATGCGGCTTCCGGGACGAACGGGACAGAACAGACGAAGGAAACGGAAACACAGAAGCCTGCGGAAACGACGACAGACGCGGCCCCGGCGGAGACCTCTCCTGCGGAGAGTACACAGGACTCCGCAGCGGCTGCTGCAGATACACAGGAGACGGAAGAACTGACAGAGCCTGCAAACACGGTGCTCGTCATCTACTTCTCTCACACGGGTACGACCAGAGAGGTGGCTGCATATCTACACGAGCTTGT
>JAFZKG010000174.1 GCA_017553695.1 Lachnospiraceae bacterium | reverse complement strand
CACCGGATGGGAACATCGGGATCGCGTTCACTTATAACGAGCCGATGATCTGTCCGGAGTTTCTGACCGACACCGCAAAGCTGGCCCGTGAGGCCAATCTGAAAAACGTGCTCGTGACCAACGGCATGATCACACAGGAAGCCCACGAGACATTCCTGCCATACATCGACGCCTACAACATCGATCTGAAAACATCATCCGCGGAAAACTACCGCGCGATCGGTGGCGACCTGGATGCCATCGTGGATACGATCCGCCGCGCAGCATCCTGCGCGCATGTGGAAGTGACCAATCTGGTCGTTCCGGGGTTCAATGATACCGAGGAGGAAATCAGGCAAACCGCCGAGATCGTCGCAGGGATCGACCGCGACATTCCGCTGCACGTCACAAGATTCTTCCCGGCCGGGCGGATGCGGAATGCAGAGCCGACGGATGTGCGGCTTGTCTACCGCTTTGCCGAGATCGCCCGCGAATATCTGACCTACGTTTACACCGGAAACTGTTGATAATAATTCAAAAAGAAAATTACCGCGTCATAGAAGACGCGCGGAAACTATGCTATAATCTCTAATTAGTGTCGGGGAAGCGGCGCAGCTTGCGATTGCGCCTGCCAGGACCCGATGCATCACCGACAGAGAGGTCTTCATGTTAGGAATCGGAATCGACACCGGCGGTACCTGTACCGACGCGGTCATCTACGATCTGGATACGAGAGAGATCCTTGCGACCGGCAAGACCCAGACGACAAAGTCGAACCTGGAGATCGGCATCGGCAAGGTGCTGGATCAGTTGCCGCAGGATCTGCTGATGAAGGCAGAGAGCTTCGCCCTGTCGACTACGCTTGCGACAAACGCCTGCGTGGAGAACAAGGGAAGCCGCGCGAAACTGCTGCTCATCGGCGCCGCACCGGAAATGATCCAGCGGCTGTCGAAAGAGCTGGACGGTTACGGCATCAACGACATTTCACAGATCATCGCGCTGGATGCCAAACCGGAAAACCTCTTTTCCAATCCGCAAGACCCCGATTGGGATGAACTGAAAAAAATAGCGCCGGAACTCTTTGCCGACTGTGATTCCGTTGGCATCGTGCAGACCTATCCAAACGCGAACGGCGGCCGCTTTGAAATGACAGCCCTCCGCATCCTGCAGGAGGAGCTGACGATCCCGCTCACCATCGCGTATGACATTTCCCAGGAAACTGACATACTGAAAGTCTGCGCCAGCACATTGCTGAACGCCAGACTGATCCCGTTGATCGCGGAATTCATGGGAGCCGTGCACCACGTTATGCAGCAGCGCGGTCTGGATCATGTGCCGCTCTCCATCGTGCGGAGCGACGGCACGCTGATGTCGGAAGAAATGGCACGGACCTGTCCGGTGGAGACGCTCCTCTGCGGACCGGCTGCCAGCGTCATCGGCGGCTGCGAACTGGCGCAGGAAAAGACCGCGATCGTTGTCGACATGGGAGGCACGACGACCGATCTCGCATATGTCAGAAATAACGACCCGGCCATGGCGCCGTCCGGCATCATGATCGGTCAATATAAAACAGCTATTAAAGGCCTTGACGCGCAGGCGACCTCCCTCGGCGGAGATACGGCCGTGCGCTATCAGAACGGAAAACTGTTCCTGGACACCGTACGAGTGATCCCGATCTCAATCCTCGCGGCGGAGTGCGGCCACGTGGTAAACGACCTGAAAAAAATGGTTCAGGAAAACCACACGCACACCCGGTGGATCCATGAGTTCTTCGTGCTGCAAAAAGATATCGAAGGCAAAGCCGGATACAATGAATATGAACACAGAGTCTGCGAGATCCTGAGAGAAAAGGGACCGCTGATCATGCGTGATTTCCTGAAGGAGACGGGCGGCGATCTGTACCACATGGGAACTGACCGGCTGGAGCAGGAAGGCGTGATCATCCGCAGCGGACTGACGCCGACAGACATCATGATCCTGAAGGGCGACTTTCAGGGATACGATGATGCGGCAGTGAAAGAGATGATCCGCTTCTTCGCACTGAACTTGGCAGAAGAGGAGGATGCGCTCCCGGACCTTATCTACGACGCAGTCGTGAAGCGGATGTACAAGAGCGTTGCGGCCTTTGCACTTCGGCACGCGTTTCCGGATAAAGAAGATTATTACGCGATTGAAAATATCGAGCCGATGCTGGATTCCTGCTACGAGCAGGCGCGCATACGGGAAGTGCTGCCACCGGAGGAACTGGAGGATGCGCAGCTGGCACTGCAGCTGCCGATGGCGCTGATCGGAATCGGCGCGCCAATTCATGTGTTCCTTCACCGGGTAGCCAAACTTCTGGGCACCAGAGGCATCGTGCCGCAGTGCGCGCATGTGGCAAACGCCGTCGGCGCAATTGCCGGCAAGCGGATCGCGCGGCTCGACATCCCGGTCGTCGCGAAATACGACGGCTATTCGATCATTGGGTATACAGTCGTGGCGGATTGCAAGCAGCATATGATCAAGCGCCGCGAGGAGGCAGTAGAGTTTGGCAGGAAGACCGCGCTGGAGGAGATCATCAAACGCGCGCAATTCCAAGGCCTGGGCGATGATCCGCTGATCGAGATTGAGACAGAGGAAGTCCGCATCCAGCCGAGCGGCGTCCTGTTGGAGTTCGTCGTTCACGCGAAGGCGGAATATCGGAAGCAGTCGTAAACGTTTGGTGGTGTCATACACCATGGCGCCGTCAGTAACGTGGCATAACACAGTAAACAACGCGGGCTGTCATACAAAACAGGCCGTATCAACATACAACTAGGAGGGTAATTATGGAGAACAAGTACATTACAATGGACAGAGTGTTTGACAATCAGCTTTGCGCGTTCGCACCGATCAAAGCACAGTCACTACCGGGCGGAGCGTTCTACGAATACAAGGAAATGGACACCGGTGTGAAAGTCCTGGAAAACGGCGACGTTTACTTCGGCTATTACGCACCGGATGCCAAAAACGTGGCGGTCCACTTCGGCCCGACAAATCCGATCGTATTGGAAAAAGGCGAAGACGGCATTTGGAGAGGCATAAAGCCATTTGAAAAAGAGTTTGTCGGAGCGAAGACATTTACGTTCCGCGTGGACGGAGCAGAAGTCGTCAGTCATTTCTGCCCGACGTATTTCATCGGCAACTCCCTTATGAATTATGTGGAGATCCCGGACCCGAACGCCGACTTCCTGACCATGCGTGACGTGCCGCACGGCAGCATCGTCACAGAGTTCTACTGGTCCAGCGTTCTGGAAGAGTGGGAACGTCTCCTTGTTTACCTGCCGCCAATGTATCACGAAGGCGGTGAATATCCGGTGCTGTATCTGCAGCACGGCTACAGTGAGAACGAGACCTCATGGATCTACAATGCAAAGATTAATTTTATTCTGGATAATTTGATTGCCGACGGAAAGGCTGAGCCGTTCGTTGTCGTCATGGCGCACGGTATGTTCCACGGCAAGTATAATGTGTTTGCAGACTTCCAGACTCCGTTCGAGAAATCACTGATCGAATGCGTCATCCCGTTCATCGAGAGCAAGTACCGTGTCATCAAAGACAAATGGCACCGTGGCATCGCCGGATTCTCCATGGGCTCCATGCAGGCATCGCTGATCAGCCTCCACAACATGGACAAGTTCGCATATGTCGGCCTGCTGTCCGGCTTCATGCGCCGCGTCGGCGGACCGGAAAAAGATAAAGACAAATCTCTGGAAGTCAACGATCATCTGCTGAACATGTTCGATCGTGAGAATTTTGAAAAAGAGATTAAGTTGTTCTTCCGAGGCATTGGTTCGAATGATGGCACGAAGATGGCATTCGACATCGATGATGAACTGCTCGAAGAACATGGCATGACCGACTGCCCGAACCTGGTGCGTTTCATCGCGCAGGGGTATCCGCACGACTGGTCAACCATGCGGATCCTCTTCCACGAATTTGCACAGAAAGTATTCAAATAAAACGATGCGCGCGTGATACGTCACGCGCGTTTTCATAGGAGGCCCAATATGGCTAATTATATCGGCATCGATCTCGGGACTTCCTCGGTGAAGCTCCTTCTGGTCGACCAGGACGGTATGATCGTCCGCGAAGTTTCAAAAGAATATCCGTGCAGTTATCCGCATCCGGGCTGGAGTGAACAGGACCCTGCAGACTGGAAGAAGCAGGTCTTCGCCGGCTTGCGTGAATTGTGCGACGGGCAATCGTCTATCCGCGCGATCGGCATCGGCGGGCAGATGCATGGCCTTGTTGTCCTGGATGAAAACGACAACGTCATCCGGCCGGCGATCCTCTGGAACGACGGCCGCACGGAAAAGCAGACCCGCTATCTCAATGACGAGATCGGAAAAGAGACCTTAAGCGCATGCACCGGCAACATTGCGTTCGCCGGATTCACGGCACCGAAGATACTCTGGATGAGAGAGAACGAGCCGGAACTCTTCGCACGCATCAAAAAGGTCATGCTTCCGAAAGACTATATCAACTACGTGCTGACTGGCGTGCATGCGACCGACGCATCCGACGCGTCCGGCATGCTGCTGTTCGACGTCGCGCACAGGTGCTGGTCTGAAAAAATGCTGGAAATCTGCGGCTTAAGGGAAGAGCAGATGCCGAAAATCTTTGAATCCTTCGACCGCATCGGCACGATTCGTCCGGACGTTGCAAAGGAACTCTGGCTAGCACCGGAGACCTTTGTCATCGCCGGTGCTGGGGATAATGCCGCAGCCGCCATCGGCACGGGCACCATCAGCGAGGGCACCTGCAACATCTCGCTCGGGACCAGCGGCACGATTTTCATCCCGCAGACCGAATTCCAGACCGACCGCAATAACAGCCTGCACGCGTTCGCGCATGCAAACGGCCGCTATCATCTGATGGGCTGCATGCTATCCTGCGCAAGCTGCAACAAATGGCTGATGGAGGAAATCTTCCGCACCGATGATTTCGACGCAGAACAAAACGCAATTGCAGACGATGCGCTCGGAAATAATCACGTATTCTTCCTGCCGTATCTGATGGGCGAGCGCAGCCCGATCAACGACGCGAACGCGCGCGCGGCATTTATCGGTATGACGATGGACACCAGCCGGACGGACCTTACGCAGGCCGTGCTGGAGGGCGTGGCATTTGGCATCCGCGACAGTCTTGAGGCAGCACGGGCACTTGGCATCGAGCCGGAGCGCAGCACACTGTGCGGTGGCGGAGCCAAGAGCATCCTTTGGCGAAAGATTCTTGCGGCCGTATTAAAT
>JAFZKG010000173.1 GCA_017553695.1 Lachnospiraceae bacterium | reverse complement strand
TTCACCAAATATGGCGCCACAATGACCAAAAAAGGCATCAACGGCTATCAGGCCGCGCGGATGCTCCTGGATGCCAACGGTCTTTATGACGTGCCGATCGATGAGATCTCCGGTGATCTGACTGACAATTACGATCCGCGGAGCAACTCCCTGCATCTCTCCCAAAGTGTCTATGGCAAGGCTTCGGCTGCTGCCGTCGGCATTGCCTGCCATGAAGCCGGGCATGCGATCCAGCATGCAGCCGGCTACTTCCCGGCAAAGGTCCGGATGGCGATCATTCCGGTCACCAATATCGGGTCCCGCATTTCCATTCCTCTGATCCTGATCGGCCTGATCTTTGGCCATTATGCAAAATTCTTCGTCATCCTGGCGTATATCGGAATCGCCGGTTTTGCGCTGGTCACGCTGTTCCAGCTGGTCACCCTGCCCGTGGAATTTGATGCCAGCAAAAGGGCACTGCAGGCGATCAAAGACAATGAGATCCTGTATCCGGAAGAACAGGAAGGAGCCAGAAAGGTTCTGACCGCGGCCGCCCTTACTTATGTGGCAGCATTGGCCGTATCCCTTACCCAGCTCCTTCGGTTCATCGCAATCTTCGGCAGACGGCGATAAGTGTTCTTTTTTTAATCTACCAAATTAATCCACCAGATCATGCTTCAGCGGAAGCAGTTCGTTGAATGCTTTCCGGAGCGTCTGGTCCCAGAGATCCCACTCATGACCGAATCCCGGGACTTCTTCTGCATAGACGTCACATCCATGCTCCTTCAGGAATGTGACCGAATTGGTCTGTCCCACGCGGGCAATATCCTTCTCTCCCCAGATCATGAAGAATTTCGGCAGCTGCTTTCCTTCTTCAATATCCTTCAGCAGAATCTCGCAGTTTTCCTCCATCTCGTTCGGCTTATGCGGCGGCATCGGCATCCCGGTGTTGATGCGGATCGGAGGCTTTCCATCCGGTCCCTTCGGGATCGCAAAGAATGATCCTGCCGACATTGCCAGCACAGCACTGTAGTTCTCCGGATAACGGATCGCCACTTTCTGCGCGCCGTTCGATCCCATCGACAATCCGCCGATAAAGTTGTCTTCCCGTTTATCGGACAGTGGGAATATGCTCCGCATGATGTTCGGAAGCTCTTCTGCCACATAGGTGCACATCTTCATGCCCGGGTCCTGATCATCGGTATTCATGTTATAACCGGACGGCATGACGACCGCCAGCATATGCTCCGTTGCGTAACGGACGATGTTGGTGTAGTTGATATAGTCGCTGTCATTGCCGTTGCCTCCGTGAAGAAGCCAAAGGACCTGATACTTCTTTCCGGTCGGGAAGATATCTTCCCGCTTCCCGGCTGCCACATCATCCGTCGGATAGAACGGAAGGATCAGCTGAACGTCGGTCTTCAGACGAAGCGTACTTGCAAAAATATTACAATCAATAACTGCCATCTTATGCTTCCTCCTCTCCTTCATAGATTGGGGCATGCCGAAGCGGCAGCCATTCCTTCAGTGCTTTTCGAAGCTGCATATCCCAGAAATCCCACTCGTGGCGGTATCCCGGAACTTCCTCATAGAAATAATCCACGCCCATGAACTTATAATACTCCAAAGCCAGACGGACATCCGGGAGCACCCACTCATCTTCATCCCCGCAGGTAAAGAATAGTTTCGGCAGATCTTCCGTTCCTTTCTTTAAAATCTCATAGATCGGGATCGCCATCTGGACGTCCTCCCGCGGATTCTCAACCTTCGGATAATCCGAAACGTCTTCTCCATTCATGATCTTTTTCAGGAACGGGGCAACCCATTTGTCTTCCGCACGGTGCATCCGCATGCCGGAACCGCTCAGCATCAGCGCTGCGCCGTAGAGTTCCGGATGCAGCATCGCGCACTTCATGGCTCCGCCCGATCCCATCGAATTACCGGCGATGAAATTATCTTCCCGTTTATCGGACAGCGGGAAAATGCTGCGGCACATCCGTACCAGTTCTTCTGTGGTATAGGTGAAATAGCGGCCGCGGTTCGGGATGAAGCCGTCCGTGTAGAACGCGTCATGATCTTCCGGGATCACAACGGCGATGCAGTTTTCGTCTGCATAGCGGGCGATGTTGGTGTTCAGGACAAAATCCCTGCAGTCATCGCTGCCGCCATGCAAAAGCCAGAGGACCTGGTACTTGCAAGGTCTCGGCTTCTCCATTTTCATTGGCCGTCCCGTCGGAAGAATGACATTCACCTTTGTGTGAAGCCCCAGCTCCCGGGACAGAAAATTCACTTTGTAAATTGACATATGTTCCTCCTTACCAAGGTTTCTTCAGCTCAATCGGGCCGTCGTTCACGTTAATGTTCGGCAGTTCAAAGGTTTTTGCTGCGTTAAATGCGCCCACGGAACGTCCTAAGCTGTGCCAGAAATTCTCTTTTTCAAGCTTGTGCACATCGATCGGGCAGTGCGGCACATAGGATGCGAAATAACAAAGTGTCGGCTTGTCGAACGTGTATGCCTCTCCTCCGATATAAACGGTGTAACTGCCGGAGAGTTCATACGGATTCCAGCCGTCTGTTCCGTAATAGGCGAGTATTTCCGGGGTTGCGTGCACATGTGCCGCTGGCACATACAGCCAGCCGTCCGTTTTATGGAACCGCCGGAAGATGCCGTTCGGGAACTCGCCCTTCATGGTCTTGCCCGAGAGGTATTTCAGGACATAATGCTGGTCGCCTACTTTTACCGGATCTTTCTCCAATGCGTAATCACAATAGAGCACCATTTCTTCCAGCGGCTGCACCCCTTCCGTGACCCAGTTTGCCTCCGGAAGGGCCACATGCTCCGCTCCGAACCCGGTCACGAAGGAAAAGACCGGCGTTTTTACGTTCCGGATCTCCATATTTCCATGCGGTACGAAGCCCGGAATCTGGATGCAGCACGGTTTATCGACGGTGAGTTTCTGTCCGTTGATCTCAATCGACACTTCCGCATCTAATACGTCATCCTGTCCGTTTGTACTGCAGAAAAGGAAGAGTTCCGTATAAGGGAGGGCGTAGATGCTGTCACTGATCACATAATCATGACGGTAGAAACAGCTCTCATAAAAGAACTCCATGACCGGATGATCTTTGGAACAGATCAGCTCCACTTTTGCGTCCGCATCTGTGATCGGTTTTTCGACCGGATGCAGCAGATATGATTCAAATTGATTGCTCATGGTTTTCCCCCCGAACATATTTTTACCACGGCAGTTTTACTTCCGCATCTCCGTTTTCTCCGGACAGACCCAGGACGGAGCTCTTGTTATACTTGTTCATTGTCGGAGCCAGAGAATGCCAGTAGCACGGGCCCTCCGTTTCCTCGACCTGCAGCGGGCAGTGGAAAACATACGGCGGGAAGTAGCAGACACACGTAGAATCCAGCGTGTATTTCTCTCCGCCGATGTACTGCGTGATCTTCTGCTTCAAATCATACGGATGCCACGGATCCATGCCGTAATATGCCAGCAGTTCCGGATTATCATGCAGATGTCCGCCAGCAAAGAACCACCCTCCGTTGTTTTCGAAGCGACGGAAGATACTGAAGAATTCTGTGCCCGGAATATATTTGTAGTAGCACTGCATGAGGACCGTCATGTGTCCTGCCGCAGAGGCGTGTGGATCATTCTCGCCGCCATTGAAATAGATCACCATATCTTCGATCGGTTTCACATCCTCCGTGATCCAGTTTTCCTCCGGCATGCTCACATGCTCTCTGCCTGCGCCGGCGCAGTAGGAAAAGATCGGCGTCTTCATATCTGTGATCCTGATCTGGCCATGCGGCACAAATGCAGGAATCTCGATCATAAAGTTTTTATCCGAGGTAAAGACCTGTCCGTTGACCGTGATTGAAACGGTTGCGCCAAGTTCTTTATTTTCCTCCGGCGTGGTGTTGGCAAAGCAGAACAGTTCCGGATACGGAAGCGCATAGGTTTCTTCCGTTACCACATACGGATGACGGTAGAAACAACTCTCATAGAAAAAGTTCATGACCGGATGATCCTTGGAGCAGATCAGTTCCACTTTTGCGTCTTCATCCGTGATCGGTCTTTCGATCGGACGGAGAATGTACTTTTCAAAATATCCCATAGTTCCCTCCTCTATTTCGCTTTCTCGAAGCGGAATACATTCCATGATAATTTATGCAAAACAGTACGTACGATACCGTTTTCAAACGTTGCGTCATTGACCGGACGCGGGCAGTGCAGCGTCTGGTTGTCATGCGAGTTCCGTTCCATGCTGCCGTCGTCTGCCATCACAAGATTTTCTACCAGCTTGTAATCGCAGAAACCACGGACGTCCATTGTGAACTCGTGCTCTTCTTCCCAATCGCCGTTGATGACGAACACATTCAGTGCGCCTTTCTCTTCATCGAATGCAGCGGCTGCCGTCACATACGGAACATTATCGATATCGGCATACTGGTTCTGGTCATCGATCGCGTAGGAATCCACATGATAGGTATCGGTCTCTGTGACCGGCAGGATGGATTTGCCCTTTGCCAGCTCATGCAGTTCGGACATCGTATAGTAAGAAGCACCTTTCCAGACGTAGTCATGATTGCTGGCACAGTACATGCTTAAGCCTCCAGTCGCGCAACCGATCTTCACGCGGTCTGCGTGACGCAGCATCAGCAGTCCGATGGATGCATTGGCTACGGCCGACACCACTTCACCCGTCAGCATCGGCGGCCCTCCGGCTGCCATGTTATCCGGGTCGTGATGGATGAATTTCTTCGAAGGATCAAACTGATAGAACGTG
>JAFZKG010000172.1 GCA_017553695.1 Lachnospiraceae bacterium | reverse complement strand
GACTGTACTTCCTCTTTGAGACGGAAACGCTTCCGGGCTACAATCTGCTATCAAGTGCAGTCCAGATTACCGCATCCGCAGAGAACAACACGATTACTGCTTATTTAAGCGGATATGGACAGCTTGACCCCGAAAAAGTAACGGATGCCGCTGGAAATAGTGTTTGGCAGTTTACTGTTAAGAATTCCACTGGCGTTGTCCTTCCATCTACCGGAGGCAGAGGCACATACTGGTTCTATCTGACTGGAGCAGTGCTGATCCTTGGTGCAGGAACCGCGTACTTCTTACGGAAGAAGAGAAAGCGACGAATACGACCGTCAGCATGGGGAAAACCGTAAAAACAGCTTAAGTGAGGCTTAAACGATACGTTTTGAGATTAAAAAAAGGGGATTAAAAAATGAAACGAGTAAAAAAGATGATGGCATTGATGATTGCGGTTGTTATGTGCATTAGCATGAGCATCGCAGTATTCGCCGCTGATCACGAAGTATCAACCACAAGCACAACACACACGTATCAGATCTATCAGATCTTTACAGGAACCTACGATAGTGCTTCTGGTCAGCTGCAGAATCTGAAATATGGTCATAATGCGAAAACAGGTACAGAGGGCAATTCTGTATCCGCAACAGATATGGCAGCCTTGGATGCCATAGCAAAAGCAGAGTACAAAAATGATCAGGAAAGGATTACGGCTCTTTCACCGTATGTGGATCTGACATCTACTCCGATTGCTGAAATCGGCAAAGGAAAAGAGGAGTCTGCTAATCTTGCAGAAGGTTACTACATTATCAAAGATACTGATAGTTCCCTCAGCGATCCCGAAACATATACTTTGTATCTGTTCAAGGTACTGAGTGATGATCTGGCAATCACGCCGAAGTCCGGCACAACGACTGTTGATAAAGATGTAACTGAAACCAACGACACCACTGGTGTAGCAACAGCGGAACAGAAGGGCGCTGATTACGATGAAGGAGACAGCATTCCTTACTCCATCGATATCACTCTTGCAGAGAATGTTCATGATTATAAGACTTACAAAGTAACTCTTACAGATACTCTTTCTGAGGGCCTGACTCCTCCTGCTGCAAGCGATGTCACTGTCACCTTTAAAAAGGGAACAACTGATGTAGCTGATAAGTTTGGTACTCCTAACGTAACCGTTTCTGGACAGGTAATCACAGTTACTTACACCTATGGTGATGGTACCAACGCTATCGGTGATGAAGACTTGGATGGTGCCGTAATCAATGTTTCTTACGAGGCAGTTCTGAACAGCAGCGCCAAGACCGGTGTTGAAGGCAACCCGAACACCTACACCATCACCTATACGAACAATCCAAACGGCGATGATACTGGCACAACTCCAGAGAGGAAGGTCTATGTTTACACCTATGAACTGGATATCAACAAGGTCGACGGAAACAATGAGCCTCTTCAGGGTGCTGACTTTACTCTGTACAAGGAAGTAACATCAACTTATACAGGCGCTCAGACTGGTGCAGCTATCAAGGCCTCTCTGGCAACAGGAGTAGATGGAAGTAAACTCGAGGACGCTAAATACTATGTCGCCGTTGGAATGAACGAGAATGTTATTAAAGATGGCGATACTGTTACGGCAGTAACTCACAAGACTGATACAAACATCGATGCAGGTAATTATGTACTGGTTGAGACCACTGTACCTGCTGGATACAATGCATATGCAGGTCAGGAGATTGTTATCACATCCACTATCGATGCAACTACAGGTGAGCTTACTGATTTGACCGCTACCCCGGATACACTTACGGTTGCTTCTGACAAGGATGTTGTTAGTGGCGGGGTTGAGAATAAATCCGGCTCCGAGCTTCCATACACCGGTGGTATCGGACGGACAATCTTCATCGTTGTCGGTGGTGTGCTCGTGGCAGCAGCTGTGGCCTTACTGATCGTGAGAAAAAGACGCGCACAAGTGCATAAATAAAGAATGAAGCAAAAGGGCTGGCTGAAAAAACATGGAGTCACGCTGCTGATCGTGGCCTTGCTGATCGTTGGAATCTGCATCATGCTGTACCCGACGGTTGCCAATTTTTGGAATGGGCTGCATCAGAGCCGGGCGATCGCGACCTATGTTGAGAACGTTTCTTCCATCGAGCCGGATGAGTATAACGAATTTATCGCGAAGGCCAGGGAGTATAATAAAAAGCTCGCAGCCAGCGGCCTGAAATGGAATTTATCCGAAGAAGAAAAAGCGGAATACGATGCACAGTTGAATATGATGAAGACCGGCATCATGGGATATATCCGGATTGAAAAGCTCAATCAGATGATCCCGGTGTATCACGGAACGACGGAAAGTGTATTACAGACCAGTGTTGGTCATCTGGAAGGGACCAGCCTCCCGGTCGGATGCGAAAGTTTCAATCGGCGGACCGGAGAACTGGATGATCCGACCGAATGCAATCACATCGTAGTATCCGGACACAGGGGCCTTCCCAGCGTAAAACTGTTCTCGGATCTGGACAAGCTGGAAGAAGGCGATATCTTTTCCTTCACGATCCTGAGCGAGACCTATACCTATGAGGTCGATCAGATCCGCATCGTGCTTCCGGAAGACTTAAGCAGCATCACTTTGGTACCGGGAAAAGATTATTGTACACTGGTGACGTGCACGCCATATGGCATCAACACACACCGTCTGCTGGTCCGGGGACACCGTGTGAACAACATAAACGATGACATATATGGAATGGCGGGGGTGAGTAGCAGAATCCGTGTTCCGGCTGATGCTTTGCAGATTGAAAAACGGTATATTGTTCCATTTCTGATGATTCCGATCCTTGCGATTCTGGTCGCGTTTCTGATCATTGTGACAGCACAGAAAAAGAAACGCCGTCTGATACTGGAAGAGGCGGAACAGAAACTCAACAGCAATAAATAGGAGGATACAAATGAATATTCAGATTACCTGCCCGAGCTGCGGATCTCTGATTGAGATTGATAACAGCAGAGAGTTCATGTTCTGCAGATATTGTGGCACGAAGATCTATGGCGCGAGCGTGACTGGTGCAAACATGGGTTACGCGCAGAACGCGGGATATGGCGCTGAGCAGAGCGCGGATCCGTATGAAGAGTATGGCGCTGGTGCGAATGTAGATTTTGCGCCGATCTCGGATGCAGGATATCCGGCAAATGCGAACACCGGGTATGTTGCAGCGCAGAATTATCAACCGAACACCGGAGTGCAGCAGTATCAGGCACCAAATGCGGCGAATCTGACGATCACCTATTCCACCACGCAGCCACAGTATCCGTTGACCGTTGTGATTGGGGCAGACAAGTGGGTCTTCCCGGATCAGGCAAGTCAGGGATTCAGTATGGCTCCGGGTGTCTATACGCTGACTTTCTATATCGCAAGACGCGGCTGGAGAAAAATCGTCAACATCCCACCGGGAAATGTTCCGGTCCGTGTCAGTGTCGTCTACGCTGGCCGTACGCACATTTATATTCAATAAAGAACTCGTTTCAGGGTGACAAAAAACAGTTTTTTGTCACCCGTATTTATTAGCTGTAAAACAAAATGTAAATAGGAGAAGTAATATGGCTTTTTTCGAAAAAGAAATTAAGAAACTGGGCTTTGGTCTGATGCGTCTGCCGAAGAAGGACGACGTGATCGACGTGGAGCAGGTAAAAGTGATGGTCGACATGTTCATGGAGGCAGGCTTTACCTATTTTGATACCGCGTGGGCTTATACCGGCTCGGAAGAGGCAATCCGAGAGGCACTAGTCGAACGGTATCCGCGGGAAAGTTTTCAGCTGGCCACCAAGAATGCCGCGTGGGTCGGCTGCAAGTCGAAGGAAGATGCGATCAAGCAGTTTGAGCAATCCCTGGAACGATCGGGCGCCGGCTATTTCGACATGTATCTCCTGCATAATCTGGGCGAGACGCGGACGCATTTCTTTGACGATTTCGAAATGTGGGAGTTCGTAAGGGAAATGAAGGCAGAAGGCAAGATCAAACACTATGGCTTCTCCTTCCATTCCACACCGGAAGAGCTGGATGAGATTCTGACTGCGCATCCGGATGCCGAATTTGTCCAGCTGCAGATCAACTATGCAGACTGGGAGAATCCGGCGATTCAGTCGCGCGGGGTTTATGAAGTGGCCCGCAAACACGGCAAACCAGTCGTCATCATGGAACCGGTAAAGGGCGGTCTTCTGGCAAATCCACCGGAGAAAGTGAAAGAGATTTTGCAGGCAAAAGAGCCGGATCTTTCCGTCGCATCCTGGGCGGTCCGCTTTGCGGCGAATCTGGAAGGTGTGCTGGTAGTTCTTTCCGGCATGAGCAACATCGAGCAGATGCAGGATAACATTTCTTATATGAAGGATTTTAACGGGTTGACGGAAGAGGAGATGGCATGTCTCCAGGATGCCAGAGAAGAGATGAACAAGATCCCGCTGATCCCGTGCACGACCTGCAATTACTGTGCAAAAGTCTGCCCGAATGATATCGGGATCTCCGGATCGTTCACCGCAATGAATGTTTATACCCTGTATGGGGACAAGACCTCTGCGACGAATACACTGCAGTGGCAGGTCAATGGACATGGGAAAAAGCGTGCATCGGAGTGTTTGGAGTGCGGACAATGTGAAGAGGTCTGCCCGCAGCATATCGAGATACGTGAAGAATTGAAAAAAGTAACCGAGTTGTTCGGAGCGTGATTGGAAGAGGTTTCTTTGAAACAGGCAAGGGGTCCCAAATGACTGATATATCAGGAACCGGGACCCTTTTTTGGGCTTGAAAATGGGCATTTTTCGATTAAATGCACATTTTTAGATTGTTTCAAACATTTGGGACCCTTTTTGATGATAAAAAGGGGTCCCAGTTCTGTGAAATATACGAAACCGGGACCCATCTGTCATATATAAAAAACTCCCCACATCGCAAGTGGGGAGTTCTCTTATTCTTCGAACATTTTCTCTGTCACGTTTTAGTCAAGCTGCAGCATCTTCTTGGATTTCCCTAAGTAGATAATGAACAGGATGTAATAGATTATGGACAGGATGCCAGAAATCAGAGCAAGCACAGCAGCAACTGAACTGACAAATGAGCCAACGATAAATGCCTGATTGAAGCGGTTCTCATCGTGTCCTGCACGTTTTAAGCCGACTAACATCATGATGTATGCGATAATCGCAAGGACAAGTGCAGCAAGACCAAAAATGAGCAGCAAGATTCCGCCGGCTTCTCTTCCGCCCACAACAGCGAGTGCGCCGATTGCTGCGATCACTGTACAGATGCCTGCAATCAGGGCAAGAATCTCGGAGGTGAACAGTTTTTTCGCCTTTTCGTACAAAACCAAAAACTCCCCGCAGTATCACTTGCGGGGAGTTTTCATGTTAGAAGTCTGTTGGTTTAAGCCAGACCTGCCTGCTCGAGCAGTCCAGGGATCTTGTCTTCCCAGCCAAGGGTCATGATGTGAACGCCCTGGCAGTAATCCTTGCAGTCGCGGATGATGCGGGCTGCGATCTCAGTACCGGTGATGCCGGCTTTTGCTCTCTCTTTGTCTGCTTTGAGCTCATCAATGATCTCTGCAGGAATGGAGATACCAGCAACGTTGTTGTTCATGAAGTTGCACATTCCGGCATTCTTCGGAACAATGATACCGAGCTGGATCGGAACACCAAACTCTTTCGCTCTCTCATAGAACTTGATATATCTCTCGGAATCGAAGATTGCCTGTGTCTGGAAGAACTGTGCACCGGCTTTGATCTTGCGCTCCATCTTAACGAGCTGTGCATCCACGGAGTCGCTGCATGGAGAAACAACAGCGCCCTTTGCGAATACTGGCGGCTCGCCTTCGAGGTCCTGTCCGCCCAGATCTTTGCCCTGCTCCAGAAGTCCCATCGTGTAGAGAAGGGAAACAGAGTCAAGGTCAAATACCGGTTTTGCGCCCGGATGATCGCCCAGTTTCGTGTAGTCACCGGTCAGGGACAGCACGTTGTCGATGCCGAACATAGCAGCACTCAGCAGGTCAGACTCCAGTGCGATCCTGTTACGGTCACGGCAGGTCATCTGGAAGATCGGGTTGAATCCGTTGTCTTTTAATACCTTACATACTGCAAGGGAACCAAGACGCATAACGGAAGACTGGTTATCGGTGACGTTGATTGCATCCACGTTGGTGAGGTACTTCTTAGCCTCTTCGATCATTTCATCTATATGGAATCCTTTCGGTGGACCTACTTCAGCGGAAACAACAAACTTACCTTCTTTAAATAAATCTGTAACTTTCATTATTTATCGCTCCTTTATTCTGATTCTTTAAATTCTTTGGTTGCTTCATCTGTGGAATAATCACG
>JAFZKG010000171.1 GCA_017553695.1 Lachnospiraceae bacterium | reverse complement strand
TTTTGAAAAGGCCGAGAAATACTGCTCCCCCTTCCGAGGCAAATTGATACAAGCACACTTTGCACCCAGCCTGCACCCAAACTGCGGCTGGGTGCATAATCGTTGGGTGCAAACCCGAAAACGATAGCGCACCCGGACATGAAAAGAGCGCCTCACTAAGAGACGCTCAAATAATCTCGATGACGGAGACCCTTCACAGCTTCATGACCATTTTCACTTCGGTGACCGGTTCTCCATCCAGACTCCATTCGTCGTTTTCCTTTTCTTCCGTTGCTCGGAAACCGAGGCGCTCATAATGGCGGATTGCAGCTGTCAAAGGACTGGCTGTCCAGAGGATCAATTCCTCATAGCTTGCCTCTTTAGCTTTTTCCATCAACGCTTTAATCAGTGCGCCGCCGATCCCGTAACGCCGGTATTCCTTCTCAACCAGAAACAACCTCAACTGACCGGCCTTCGGATCATCCGTCTCACAGAGCATAATGCATCCGACCAGTTGTCCGTCCGCTTCCGCAACCCAAAGTTCCTCACGGCTGCTCTTTTCCTTTTTGGCAAAGTCCATGGCGACCTTGACCGCATAGTTGATGAAGGCGTCGCCCCAGCGGTATTCTTCCGAATAGATCCTCCGCTGCGCGTCAGCCACATATTCCTCTTCACCCTTTTTAAATGGTCTTATTGTGTATTCCATTTTTTCCTCCTTAAAATGATGGCATTACTTTCTTTCGCTTTGCTCGGTAATGCAGCGTTTTATCGTCGTTATTGCACTATGAACCTCCTGGAGTTCTTCATCACTGAGCGAAGAAAACAGAGAACGAATCTGTGCATTGGACCGGTCGATCATCTGCCCGATGACTTTTTTGCCTGATCCCGTCAACAGGATACGCTGTGCCCGTCCGTCAGATTCGGATACGGTTCGGCTCAGCAGCCCCGCATCGGCAAACTTCCTTATGATCCTGCTCATGTACCCCTTATCCAGATCCAATGCTGAGCAAAGGTCATTTGCCGTGCAGCCGTTACGGCTGTAAATCTCAAATAGGACGCGGGTCTCTGTCAGAGAAAAATCGGAATCCAGATAGCTGCTGTTAAGGAGGCCAAGAACTTTTGTATAGGAACGATTAAACGCCCGGATATCTTCTACGAACTCTAAACTGATCACCGTTTTCTCCTCCCTCTCCTCGATGGTTGACTTTAGCAACTAAATGTATCTTATCACAAGAAGTTGCTTTTGTCAACTATTTTTTCATTCGGGCAGGAAAAAGGCACCAGCCGTTTTTGACTGGTGCCGGATTGCGGAGTTCGCTTCTGATTAATTCTCCAAACCAACTACGGTCAGGAACTTTCGAAGCTTCGAATCGCTCGCCGTGTAGTCCAGCGGGATGGCCCGCGCAAACGCCCCGGAAGCAATAAGGGCGGTAACGAGGGTGAACACGCCGAGGGCTGTCGCTCCTGTCTGGATCCAGAACACCTCAAGCAGAATAGCCGCAGCGATCAGCAGTACGCCAATGATGAAGTCCTTGTTGATTTTCATTTTATCTTTCTCCCTTCTATTATTCGTTTTCTGTCTTTATTTCTTTCCAGCTTCCTGCTCATATCATAGCAGATAAACCATCTGAAGTGGTAATACCGAACCTTTGGTGAATGGATTTGCGTTCAAAGTTCCATCTCCGTTGAAAAAGTAATGACCGCTTCACCGGTGATCTGCACCATCTTCGGCTCGTCATCTTCCTTTTCCACATGGACCAGCATCGTGCCGGTCCGGTGGATCGCTTCGCCCTGCATGATGGAAAAATCAAATGTCCGCGGGCCCGCAAGCTCCTGACAGATCCCGAAATGCACCAGATAGATGCCGAGCGGCCCGTTCGCATTCCCTGTCACCGGATCTTCGGCGATCCCGATTGCCGGTGCAAACATGCGGCCGTGGACAAGAACCTCTTCATCCGGATGCAGCGTAAAAACGTAATAGCCGTTGCAGCCGATCTCAGTGCTTATCGAGGAAAGAGCCGGGAGATCTGGCGTAAGGCGATGCAGCAGCTCCAGCGACTTGATTCCTACCATCACCTTGGAATGCCCCGCCGAGGCGATGGCGACCGGGCAGTCCTCGCGCAGATCCTCGTTCCGGATGCCCAACGCGGCGGCGATCCGGCTTATGGTTTCCTGTCCGAACGGTGTGCTGACCTCCGGTGTGCCCTGTGTCATGACGATAGAGTAATCTCCGTCTTTTTCAACTACATCCACAGGAAGCAATCCTGCTTTCGTTTTTGCAATGACACGGCCAGATGTAAACGCACCTTCCGCAGCGCGGACATAGTGAGCGGCGATAGTCGCATGCCCGCAGAGCGGGACTTCCGTGGTCGGCGTGAAGTAGCGCACCTCCACATCATATTCCGGTGAGCCGGAAGAAAAGATAAAGGCTGTTTCCGAGTTGTTCAGTTCCCGGGCGATCTGCTGCATCTGCTCCTCTGTCAGGCCGTCTGCATTGGATACGACCCCCGCTGGATTGCCGTGGAACTTCTGCCGGGTAAAAGAATCCACCTGATATATTCTGTATTTTT
>JAFZKG010000170.1 GCA_017553695.1 Lachnospiraceae bacterium | reverse complement strand
TGAGCACGTGGTTGAGAAATGGTTTTTATAAAAAAAGAGCCCCGGAATCTGCATGACTCCGGGGTGTTTTATGTAATCTTGTCAAAAAATAGATGTTTCGTAAATCAACTGCGCTTCACAGACAATCAGTCTGCTCGTCAACCTTACAGGCTCTGCTCCGTACGGGTGATGAAGTCGTCCTGCGTCTTCTTATCCAGCGATACGAAGTAGGTGGAGAAACCTGCGATACGGACGATCAGATCCTGATAGTCTTCTGGTTTTTCCTGTGCTTTGTGCAACGCTTCGGTGCCGACGACATTGAACTGTACCTGCATGCCGCCGAGTTTGAAGTAGGTGTTGATCAGCGCTTTCAGCTTTGCTGCGCCTTCGTCACCTGCAACGCTGCCAGGGCTGAAGCGGATATTCAGCTGGTCTCCATTGGTCAGTTCTTTATGCGGCAGTTTTGCTGCAGAACGGAGATATGCCGTCGGGCCATTCTTATCGAATCCCTGACGGGAACTGATGGCATCTGCGAGAGGCTCGCCGTTCTTACGTCCGTCCGGTGTCGCAAGCGTCATTGCTCCGTAGTACATATGCGCGGTCATCGTGAAAGTACCGCCGGAGTAATGTCCACGCGGGCCGGTTGCATTGGTGCAGCCCTTTGCAAATAAGCCAAGTACCCAGCTGGCCAGCTCGTCGACTTCCTCGATGTCATTGCCATAATGCGGCACATCGTTGATGATCGTCTGGCGGAGATCTTCATAGCCTTCCCAGTTTGCCTGAAGGGCATCGAACATCTCACGGGTAGAAACTGTCTTATCATCGAAGCAGAGTTTCTTGATGGCCATCATGCCGTCTGCGATATTCGCGGTTCCAACAGAGGTGATGCCGGTACGGTTATACTTCGCACCGCCATGGTTAACATCTTTACCGGACTCCATGCAGCCTTCCATCAGAGCTGAGGCAGCGATGCATGGGAAGTAATGTCCGTACATCAATTCAAACATGTTGCTGAAGGAAACATTCCAGTTCAGCAGGTAGTTCAGTTCTGCCTCATAATTTGCTTTGAATTCATCAAAGGTCTCACACTCGTAAAGTTTCTTGCATGGCAGAGCCATTTTGCCGGTCGATGGATTGATGCCGCCGTTGATTGTGCAGAGCAGAACGTTTACGGTGTTCCACATACTTTCCGATCCAGTCGTACCTGCTGCAGTCCATTCGTTTCCGGTTCCGCCTGGTTCCACACAGCCGACGATAGAGTAGTCTGCAGCATCTTCTAATGAGAATCCGTGACTCATCATCTGCGGGATGATGACTTCGTCGTTCTGCATCTGCGGGATACCGCCGCTCAGCTTGCAGGATTCAATACCCAGGCGCCAGATCTCGTCCGGTGTGCCCGGATGAATACGCAGAGCGCATGTTGGATCAGGGAAATGCATGCGGCCGTAGGTCTGCAGGAACAGAGCGGTTGCTTCATTGCTTGCATCCGAACCATCTGCGTTGCGTCCACCAAGTGTCAGGGCAAGACCACTGGTTGGGGTCAAGCCGTTATAAATCATGGAATAAATATTCTTGCCGGCTTTCTTCATATCGATCAGCGCTTTGTTCGTGACCGGCATACCCGGCAGCACGATGATATCGCTTAGACGGAGAATGAAAGCGTCGGTATATTCCTGTGCCTGTTCCATTGTGATGGAACCTTCTTCCAGTTCTTTATGAAGCATTGCGCCGACATAGTTGTCGATACGTCCCATGCTCTGACCATGCTGCTGTGCATCGGTGGAGAGAATGATCTGATAAAGGATTGCTGCCTGAAGACCTTCCCAGTAGGTGCGGGCCGGATGTTCCATGATCCAGTCCAGACCGTCTGCCATCATGAGCAGTTCTTTCTTACGCGCTTCATCAGCTTCTGTCTCTGCTTTATCGCGGCAGGCTTTTGCATAGCCTTTGCTTAATGCCATGGCTGCATCACAGACACGGACCACGGCATGATAGAACAGGAATGTACGGGCTTCGTCGTCAAAGATCTTGCCGTTCATTTCGTTGATCTTCTGCTGTGCTTCCTCTTTAACAGCACCGAAACCGGTGTTGATCGCTTTGCGGAAGTTGCCGACGTAATGTCCCTGCGGACGGCTGCATATGCCGCGGTAGCCAGGACGTCCCGGACAGGATGCAGCAAACATGCCGTTGCCGGTTGCTTCCCAGATCTCATCGGTCATGATGCCTTCTGCCATCTTGTTGATCGTTTTGTCTTTCCAGTATTCATAAGCTTCCTTGAAGACGTCACGGTCCTCATCGCTCATGTAAACGGAGTCACCGCTTTGCCATGCTTCCTTGAAGTTTTCTTCATCATCTACGACACCCGGGATCCAGCCAACGCCCCATTCCACATATGGGGACATCGTACGCTGATCCGGTCCCGGACCGCCGGCGAAGATATCATCATCAAATACGTTGTAAGCACGGTTCTGTGCCCAGTAGAGCAGGGCACCTGCCCGCTTCATCAACGGATATTCATTTTCATGTGCTTTGTAGTACTCGGTGTACAAACGGGTACGTTCCGAGTTGATCGTCATATACTTTCCGCCGGTAAATGCGTCGCGTTTTGCGCGGATTGCTTTGATACGGTCGCTCATTGGAGCAAATTCAAACATAGTGCACTCTCCTTTAAAATCCTATCTATTTATATCAGGTCATTTTTATCTAATCATATTCTAACAGACAAAATATTCTTTTACAATATAAGTATATCTACTTTTTATATAATAAATATGTTTTTGTTCAGATGACAGGATGAATGTGGTCTGCCTGCAGAGTGGGAGTAGACAAGGACGCCGCCCTTTACTATAATACAAACAATTTTATGAATCAGGAGATCGGCCTATGCTGACAGGTAAAATATATGATATCCAGGGATTTTCCGTACAGGACGGACCGGGGATCCGCACGACAGTCTTTCTGAAAGGCTGTCCATTGCGCTGCCCGTGGTGCCATAGTCCGGAAGGAATCGAGTTCCCGACGGAAGTCAACTGGATGGGCAACCGCTGTCTGGGAACAGACGCCTGCGGGGCATGCCTTTCGGTCTGCCCGAAAGGAGCCATCACGGTAGGCGGGGAGACCACGGATATTGCCGGTGAACCGATCCGTTATCCGCAGGTTGATAAGACGGTCTGTGATAACTGCGGTGCGTGTGCCAAAGCCTGCAAGGCAACTGCTCTTTATATGTGCGGGACGGATATGACCGTGGATGAAGTCATGCATCGTCTCAAACGTGACCAGCCGTTCTTTGAAGAATCCGGCGGCGGCGTGACGGTTTCCGGCGGGGAGTGTCTGTGCCAGCCGGCCTTCACCCTGGAGCTGCTCAAACAGTGCAAAGAGGAAGGCATGCATACGGCGGTGGATACGACCGGATATGTAAAATGGGAGATCATCGAGCAGGTGCTGCCATATACGGATCTGTTCTTATATGATCTGAAGTGCATGGATTCCGCACTTCACAAACAGGTCATCGGTGTTCCGAATGAACCGATCCTGGAAAATTGCAAAAAGATCGCAGAGCATGGCGGAAAGATGCAGATCCGTATTCCGACGATCCCATTATTCAATGACAGCAAAGAACATTTTGATAAATACGGTGAATTTCTCCAGCCGCTGAAGGATGCGGTAGAAGTCGTGCAGCTTCTTCCATATCATAAACTGGGAATCAGCAAACACGAGCGGCTCATGAAAAAAGAAAAGATCTTTGTCGCGGAACCTCCGTCGGATGAACTGATGGAGGCGCGTCGGGCTCAATTAGAAGCCTATGGTCTGCCGGTACAGATTCACTAAATAAAAAAGAGGAACTCCTGACGAGTTCCTCTTTTTTTTTCTGCCGTGTGCTTAGTGTTTGCCGTATTCGCGAACAGTATCGAACATTGCTTCCACATTTGCATGTGAGCAATAGTCCAAACCGCAGGCTGGCTCAAAAATGAATCCGCCGCCCGGTGCGCAGGCATCGATGATTTTCTTGCACTCATCACGGACTTCCTGTGGCGTACCAAAGTTCATGACTTTGACACCCAATCCGCCGGCGATACATGCGGTATCTCCCAGGACTCTCTTAGCCTCTGCCATATCAACAGTCTCGAAGTGGTAGTAGACTTTTCCTTTCGGGACTTCTTTCAGGAAATGCAGACGGGTGTTGTACTTGCCTTCCGTGAAGATATAAGGCACTTTGCCGACGTCGATGATCGTCTCGATGATCTCACGCAGATGTCTCCAGTAGTAATGCTCGTATTGCTCATCGCTCATGAAGCCGTCCATGCCTTTGTGCAGTGCCATAAAGACGAACTTGCCATCGCCCTTGCCTTTGCCTGCGCGGAGCATTGCCAAAATCTGCTCCTGTCCTTCCTCGATGAAGCGTTCCACATCATCCGGGCGCTCATAGAGGTCTGCCAGGGAGTTGATCGTGCCGCGAAGGCCATCACTGTACATATCAAACGGGACAGCTGCGCCGCCGCCGTTGAAGATCGGGTAGCCGTCTTCTTCCACTTCTTTTGCAAAGGCAGCAGCTTTTTTCTCAAATTCCCTTGCTTTCTCGTCGAGGGCCCACAGTTTTTGGATCATCTCTTTCATTTCCGGTGTAGAGAAGGCTGCAGCGACGCCGCGAGATCCTCCCATGGCGGTTTGGAATCGCACATTTGCGAATGGTGCCAGAAGGTCACTGGAACGCGGGAGGGACTTGTTCAGCAGCCAGCCAGTCCGATCTCTCCAGAAGAAGTCGAATTCGTCATCTTCCAGGAACGGGTATTCGATGTGCTGCTGGATGGAGTTGTCATCGATCAGATGGCCCGGCATGCCTGCCCAGCGCATGTTTTTCGGATTGGCCATTTCCATAAGCGGGCCCTGTCCGGCATAGTTATTGCCGACGCCGATGCCTGCATCCGGTTCAAATGTGTGATGATATTTAAAGATGGCTTCTTTGTAGATTGCGAGTGATTCGTCGTAGATGCTTTGTGCAACGGTGTATCCGGCGTCGAGGACCGGGAAGATTGCCGGTGATGGCTTGATCGGGATCTGATCCGGCTCCCTCAGCGCGATCGCGTCGCGGACACGTTTATCCTTTGCGTCATATTTCGCTTTGTTCTCAGGTGTCATAGACATATACCTCCTACCTAAAAAAATTATCCCGAAAACATTATAGCATAAAACGTGACAGGGGGACGATTCTTTTGTCACGTACATTAAAAAAAGGGCGGCATGAACGCCGCCCTTGAAGGAATCTTTTTTATGCGCGCAGCATTTCCGCGAAGGCTTCCACGGCGCTGCGGGCCTGTTCGTAGTTGACCATCTGTTGGTCTACCTCGACAGTCAGCAGCGGGATACCTGCCGCATCGATCTTGCGTTTGACAGGAACGTAATCATATTCTTCCGGATCACAGAATTTTGTCATGACCCAAAGAATACCGTCTGCATGTGCAGCCTTGGCAAGTTCGACCAATTCATTGCCGCGCTGTTTGCCAGGGTCAAAGAGGACGCTGCAGCCCTCGATTGTTTCGAAACGTTTCGCCATGCCCAGCACAGGGTCGTCGGTAACAGGTGTGTCCACACGGAAGAAGACGGATTCCTGCGCAATCTGATCATCTGCGATAGCGATGTGATTGTCCTCCAGGATCTGAAGCAGTGCAGGAGAATCTGCCAGGATGCCGGTGGTGACGACGCGAAGACCATCCCAGGATGCCTCTGGCAGCGCATTCAGCTTCGTGGTGAGTGTCTGCAAAGCCTCGGTGTGTTTTGCACGATCCATAAAGTATCCGGCCTTGATGGCGGCACAACGTGCGGATGGAGACACTGCCTCCGGATGGCGTGCAGCTGCAGCGGAGAAGTCGCGCAAAGCAGCACGGTTTTTATTATAAACTGAAATGGCAGCAGTGATATCTGCATCGGAGATGCTGTGTCCGGCGATCTCCTCCAGTTGTCCAAGAACCTTCCGGAACTGGGCACGGGTAAATTCTGTACCTGCGTCCAAACGACGGTTTTGTGCCCATGCTACATCGATGACCGGCACGGTGCCGACACCGTATTGCCAGTTCGCACCAAAGCCTTTCAGCGAATCGCAGCAGATCGGGACCATGATGCCGGAGAGATCGTTCAGCATACCTTTCAGGCCCATCTCCAGCACCGTGTGCAGAAGCGAGCAGATGAAAGCCGGATAATAACGTTTGGAATCATTGACCTGCATTTCAGCACCCCAAAGGCCGAATGGCTGCATGCCGGCTGCATAAGCCAGTTCTTCCGGGCAGAAGTAAGGCAGGACGCCGATACACTTTTTTCCCTGAGTCAGTGCGTCGCTCAGCTGTTTTTTTGGATCTGCGCAGACTGCTTCCAGTTCCGCTAACATTTGTTTTACTTCGTTCATTTTGCAGCCTCCTTCTTTCTCTCTTCCATGATCTCGGTGAGTGCATCGACACGGGTCTCATACTGTGCTTCGGAAAAGCACCGCGGGTCGGACTGGTCTCCATCAAAGACGATAGTAGGGACGCCCGTCTGCTCCCGGAACTGCCGTTCCATTTCATAGAGATTGCCGCTCCAGTGCTTGCAGCTGCGGTTCATGTGGAAGACAGCGCCGTCCACCTTGTTGCGGATCGCGTCATCCACACGGAGCTTCAGCTCACTTTCGAAACACATGGAATTTGGCACATAGGAATAAGCGGCCATCAGCTCATCCAGATTGCTGTAAAGGAAACTGAAAGCCGGGCCGTAGACGCTGGCGGTCAGGTTGATGCCGCGGCTCTGCAGTGTTTTATAAGTAAATTTCAGGTTGCTCCAGCAGGCGATGCCTTCGAAGAGGATGCGGTATTTTTCTTCACCCTTGAAGGTGCTTTGGCCTTCTTTTACAAGAGCTTCGTACTCATCAGCGAGCTGTTCAAAAGCCTCAGCTGCCTCTACGGTGCCGCGGCCGACACATGCAACGGCCATGTTATTGAAGATATCAAAGCCGGAAAATGGTGATGGCTCCGCAGACATATAACCGACGGCCCTCAGCCATGCCTGGCTGGAACGCTGGGAGATCGACATCACCTCTTGCAGACGGTCATAGTCCATCTTTTTGCCGGTGATCTCTTCCAACTGCCGGATGCAGTCATCAAACTGCGCGCGGATGTAAGCGACACGGTCCTCATCGCAGGTTTTCGCATCCAGATGAGGGATATCAATAAGGAGCAGAGGAATATCCAGCTCGAGTGCCAGATTCTCATACCACTTGATCATGCAGTTGCAGATGTTATTGCAGCACAGCAGAAAATCCGGGAACGGGATTTCCAGTTCCTCGCAATGTTTCAGATCGGTATAAGCGAAGTTGATGCGGGAGTAAGAGCAAAGGTCGTTGGAATATCCCATGCCTTCGGCGTACTCACACATGCGCTGCCCGCCGCCCTTGGCACCGACCGCTGCACCCATGTTCTCCGGATAGACCACAGGAATGCCCATAGCTGTGGTGATCTCCTGCGGAAAATTGGAGGCGCACCAGCCAACTTTTTCGCCGCGCTGTTTCGCATCCCATGCGTCCTGCGCGATTTTGTCCTGCAGATCCCGCAGCACGATCTTTGCAGGTTTTTTCTCTGTCATTTCAGTCATTTATTCGTTCTCCTTCCGTTTATTCCAGCCATATAATGCTGCTCCGTATGCTCCGGCGAGCTGCGCCAGAGGTGAGACAGTTATGGATGTGTTCAGTTCTTTTTCCAATGCCCGGACCACGCCGGCATTGCGGGCAACTCCGCCGGTCATGCCGACAGGCGGTGTAACGCCAAGGCGCCTGGTAAGACCTGCCGTCCGCACCGCGACGGAGGCGTGGATGCCGGCGACAAGGTCGTTCAGATTCACATTTTTAGCGAGCTGTGAGATGACTTCGCTCTCTGCGAAGACCGTGCAGGTGGAGCTGATGTTCACTGTGCCGGTTGCTTCCGCATCCATCTCCGCAAGCTCAGTAACATCCTTTTCCAGAACGCGGGCCATGACTTCCAGAAAGCGCCCGGTCCCGGCAGCACATTTGTCGTTCATCAAAAAACTCTCCAGCTTTCCGTCTACGTTGATGTGCAGGACCTTTGCGTCCTGCCCACCGATGTCAATGACAGTACGCACGCCAGGCATCAACGCAGCAGCGCCAAGGGCGTGAGCGCTCAGCTCACTGACCAGAAAATCAGCGCCTTCATAAGTATTCCGTCCGTAGCCCGTAGCGGTGACTGCAGTAAGCTGTTCGTTCGAAAGACCTGCCTGTTCCAGCGCTGTGGCAAGCGCCCGTCCCGGACCGCTGGTGCCGGTGCCTGCAGGGATGAGAGCAGATGCAATGATCTCGCTTCCGTTTTTCAGGATCACGCACTTCGAAGTGGTGGAGCCCACGTCGATGCCAAGGGTATAGATATCAGCCATTGTGCTTCTCCTTCAGATCATCCCAGGTATTGTAGATGCCCTTGCTGTGAAGATCCGAAAGATCTTCCTCTGTAAAGCCAAGTTCACGCAGAACTTCTTCGCTGTGTTCGCCCAGAAGCGGCGCAAGACGGTAATCCGGCAGGTCCGAACCGACAAAGACCGGTTGGCGGATCAACGCGCGGGTCGCGCCGTTTGCATATTCCATTTTATAAAATACATCGTTTGCCCAGGCCTGCGGATCTTCCAGAACTTCTTCCCAGCTTTGGGCAATCGCATGCGGGATATCGTTTTCCGTAAGGATCGCATCCCATTCTGAAGCCGTTTTTTTCTCAAATGCTTCTGCAAGGATATTGATGAACTCCTCGTTGAGTTTGTTCTTTGAAATATTGTCCATCGTGTAACGCGGATTTCCCACAAGGTCAGCACGCCCGATGAGCGGCATGAATTTCGGATAAAACATATCGAACGGCGGCATGGAAATCTGCATGAAACGCCCGTCGGATGTCTTATAAGCACAGTTGAACGGGTTGTCCGCCGTGCGGTAGGAAATCGGATATTTCTGACCAAGTTCGGTGTATTGTGCTGCCTGTATCATGAGGCCCTGCACCCAGATGGAGCTGTGTAAAAGGCTCGAACTGACGCGCTCGCCGATGCCGGTGAGCTTTGCCTTCAAAAGTGCTGCCATGACGCCAACTGCGAGAAACATTCCTGCCTGATGGTCGCCCATGCCAGGGACCAGGTTCATCGGCCATTCGTCTTTCTGCCGCAGAGAATCCAGAACGCCGCCACGTGCCCAAAAGGCTGTGAAGTCATAACCAGGCAGATCCTTGTCTGGTCCGCGGTCGCCATAGCCGGTCAGTGTGCCATAGACCAGCTTTGGAAAACGCTCATGAAGCGACTCATAATCCAGGCCCAGACGCTCTAACGCCTGCGGACGCCAGTTGGTCAGGAAAACGTCCGTATCCGAGAGCAGGCGGAAGAGGATATCTTTGCCTTCCGGAGCCTTCAGATTCAGCACGATGCCGCGCTTATTGGCATTCTCCAGATCGAAAGTAGTGTTCTCATAAGGATCATCCGGACGGCCTTCACTGGTACCATTCCAGCGGACGGCATCGCCTCCAGCGGCCTCAATCTTGATGACATCTGCACCCTGATCCGCGAAGAAGCGTGCGCAAGCCGGTACGGCGATAAAAGTACTCAGTTCAATGACCTTTATTCCCTGTAATGTGTTGTTCATAAGTGTCCCTCCTAAATTACGCTTGCAAATCTGCAATCGGTTGGTTAAAATCAAAATAGAAGAATAAATATTAGAATGAATTCTAATATTTATTATAATGACAATTGTGTGAATGTCAAGCAAATGTCATTTATGGAGGCAAAGAATGACAAAAGTAAAACAAAAGCAGAGCAAGCGGCGGATCGAGATCCTGGAAGCCGTGATCCCGCTGATCTCCCAGCAGTCATTCGAGGAAATCAGTGTCGCTGAGATCTGTCAGTCAATCGGCATCTCGATCGGTTCGTTCTATCATTATTTTACAACCAAGAACGACCTGCTGATCGGCCTGCTTTGGATCATTGACGAGGATCTGGTAGAGAATACCTTCCCCCTTCTGACGAACAAAAATGAACTGGAGAATCTGAAACTGTTTGCGCATGGCTGGGCAGAGCATGTCAGCAGCCACGGCATCGAACGGAGCAAGCTGATCTCTTCCATTAATCCGGATAATGAAGCGCTCGCAGAACGCGACCGTCCGGCGATCCGGAAACTGCTGGAGATCATTACTTCCGGGCAGGCGAAGAAACAGATCACGACAGAGTACGACGCAGATACACTGACTGATCTGTTTCTGATTACGATGCGTGGTATCACGCAGGACTGGTCCCGCCGTGATGGCAGTTATGCATTGACGGAGCGCATGGATCAGAGCATTGAGATTTTGCTCCGGGCGTTTCTGCCGGCGCACGTTCGGGCAAAGGCAAAAGGTGCACCGGAACGAAAGAAAACTGCGAAACAATAGTTGAGTGAAACAGAAAGGAACTGCAAAACATTAATATAAGGAGAAAACCATGGAGATCAATAACTACTATAAAACACTTTACTGTGACGTTGCTGTAGCCGGTGGCGGAGTGGCCGGAGTAGCAGCATCCATCGAAGCAGCCCGTCAGGGAAAACATACGATGTTATTTGAAAAGGGCACTACCCTGGGAGGTATTGCAACGAACGGCTACGTGCCGCAGATCGCCGGTGGCATCGAAGGCATTTGTCTGGAATTCGCTAAGAGGCTGGATGCCATCGGGCAGCTGCGCAAGATCGATCCGAGCAAGGATTACTATCGGAATCCGTCTTTTGAGCCGGAATACGGCAAGATCGTATTCGAGGATATGTGCCTGGAAAACGGCGTCCGGGTCATCTATGATTCCACGCTGATCGCAGTGGACATGAAGGACGAACGCACCATTAAAAATCAGATCTTCTATACCAAGGGTGGCTATGTGAGAGTCATTGCCAAGATGTACATCGACGCAACGGGTGATGGAGATCTTGCAGCGTTGGCTGGCGTTCCTTATGAGGTCGGTGGTCAGGATTTTGCCGGTCTTAACATTGCTTCCACACAGGGCTCCCGCTGGGCCAATGCAAATCTGATCAAGTATCAGGAAGCAGAAAATGAGTGGAGAAAAAAGAAGATTGCGGAAGGAGATCCGGATCCGCTTCCGATGGTCTATGTGCTGGAGGAAGAAGCAATCCAGCGCGGAGAGATAAGCCGCCACGTGTGCAATCCGGCTGCAGGATTTTTCCGGGTCATCATCCCGAATACATCAATGGATAACGCAAGTTTTGTTACGTTTAGTTTCCATAGTTATTACTGCCATAACACAGATGCTGAGGACATCACCCGGCAGATCCTGGAGCAGCATCAGCTGATGAAGCAGTTCCACGCCTTCCTGAAGAAATATGTTCCTGGATTTGAAAACCTGCGTCTTGTGGGGCTGGGCAATGTGCCTGGTGTACGCGACTCCAGACGCATCTTCGGAGAGTATATGCTGAAGGCGGCTGATGTTGCCTGTGGCACCAAGTTTGAGGATGGTATCGCGCGCTTCCCGGAGATGTTCGATACCCATCATCCGACCAGTGACTACTGGTTCTTCATGCGTCACGTTCATATTCCTGCAGCAGCAGGTTCAGCCGTCATGGATGAGGAGGGTGTACACTGCGACGCGAGGATGCATCCGTTCGGAGTACCTGCCGGCATCGCAGCACGCTCCAATCCGCGTGATTACTGCGATATCCCGTACAGATCCCTGGTACCCGAAGGTGTGGATAACATGCTCTGCGCAGGCAGATGCTGTTCCACAGAGTTCCATGCACAGGGCTCCATGCGTATCATCGGACCGGCTATGGGGACCGGCCAGGCAGCAGGTCTTGCAGTCTGCGTTGCCATAGACAGAGGCGTTATGCCGAGAGACCTTGATGGCAAAGAGATCCGCCAGCTTCTGATCGATGAAGGAGTAGAACTGGATCAGAAACCGGACGGCTACTGGAAAGAACTCAGGGAGCAGGAAGGCGAGTTTGTCATCCATAAAGGCGATCTGATCATCATAAAGCCGACAGATCCGAAAAACAGTTGACACTGATTGGTTCTTTCTATATAATTGCTGATTGTGACGGTGGGTTTTTCTGCAATCCATTAGCCCCGGAAGCGCATAAAGACCGCCGGAAGTAAAATGTATATAGCTATTCGCAAAGCGAATAAAAAACATTTAGGAGGAAATCGATCAATGAAAACATTTATGGCTAATCCTGATGCTATCGAGAGAAAGTGGTTCGTTGTTGATGTCGCTGGCAAAAACCTCGGACGTGTTTCTTCCGAAATAGCAAAGATCTTGAGAGGGAAGAATAAGCCGATCTTCACACCTCATGAAGACACAGGCGACTATGTAATCGTCGTCAACGCAGAACAGATCAAAGTTACCGGCAGAAAGCTGGATCAGAAGATCTACTACAACCATTCCGATTATGTCGGCGGCATGAAAGAGACAGATCTGAAGACCATGCTGGCAAAGAAGCCGGAAAGAGTTATTGAACTTGCAGTGAAAGGCATGATGCCGAAGGGACCTCTGGGACGTAAGATGATCAAGAAGTTATTCGTTTACGCAGGACCGGATCACCCACATCAGGCACAGAAGCCGGAAGCCCTTGAGCTTTAATCTGAAAGGAGGAAATAACATTGGCAAATAAATTTTATGGAACAGGCAGACGCAAAAAAAGCATCGCAAGAGTTTACATTGAGCCTGGCAAAGGAAACATCACCATCAACAAAAGACCAATCGATGAGTACTTCGGATTAGAGACTCTGAAGGTGATCGTCCGCCAGCCACTCGAGGCAGTAAACGGCGTCGATAAATATGACGTGACCGTATCGGTTCATGGCGGTGGATTCACCGGACAGGCAGGCGCGATCCGTCATGGCATCGCAAGAGCACTCGTCCAGATGGATGCAGACTTCAGACCGGAATTAAAGAAGGAAGGATATCTGACAAGAGATCCGAGAATGAAAGAAAGAAAGAAATACGGTCTCAAAGGCGCAAGACGTGCTCCACAGTTCTCCAAGAGATAATCGCTATATGGCGAAAGAAAAACCCCGGATATTTTCCGGGGTTTTTTGTTTGTCTGTTATACATCAAATGCGAAAGAACTTTATTTTCCGTTCTCCGTCAAAGCGGCGCCGTGGATTGGTTTGATCATCCATGGCCGCGACTTGTTGATGCCTTCCACGAAGCCGGCGGTGGAGCCGGTAGCGGTCCAGTAGAGATGGGTCTGGCCGGATCCCGAGCCGGATATGAAGATCATCATATGCTCCGGCTTGCTGAATGGCTCCCGATGCAGACCAGGCTGCACATCTTCCGGTTTCAGATCCAGTTTTCCTAACTGGTTCTCCATACGCAGCTGCTCTTTCAGAGCCTCCCGCTGCTCATCAGTCATTTTATCATAGTCGATCGTGACCTGATCATAAACATACTGGATGACATCCTGTTTGCTGAAGCCCCGTGCGGCAAGCTGTTTTGCCAGAGTCGGATGCATAATCAGCATATGACGTGCGCCAGGAGCGAATTTCAACATGCCGCCGGAATTGATGCCATAACGGCCAAAGAGTTTTGTGAAAGCTGCAAGTTTTTCATCGAAATCTTTGTAGCCCACGATCTCGGCTGGTCCACGAAGTTCCTGCAGCCACTCGCAGGCAGTGATGACGCTCTCGTCAGGACCGAAACCAGTCTGTTCAGCCCATGACTCCCATGGACTCTCCTCCTGGTTTTCAGGCACGAAGATGTTGGCATATGCTGCCGGTCGGCCAGGGCCGCCTGGAGAAGAATAGATCGTCATGTCACGCCAACCGATGGTGATCATGCACATTAAGACGGCTCGGCCGATGGCACTGTTTGCCCGGGTGCCTGGTGCGAGATAACCGACTTTATTATTGAGACCAAGTTCTTTGACGATCGGACCTGAGATAAAGATGGCCGGAAGGATCTCATTCACGATATGGAATTGATTGAAACTCGGATCCGTGATCGTCTCGATGATCGTCATGATGACAGGGAGCCATTCAGGCTTTGCCCCGGCCATAACGGATGCGATGGCGATTTTCTCAACTGTGGCGATTCCTCGTTTCGGCTCCATGATGCCGATGACCTTGTCGCGCGGATACGTCGTGCCGGTCAGCATCCAATCCACAGCCTCCTTTGTTGGAGGTGCAAGAGCAAGACCGTCTCCGATGTGATTTTCCATACAGAATTCCATGAATTTCTCATAGGCTTCGCTGTAGTTATCACCCGTGAAAGTCTTTGGCGACTGGTCAGCGCCAAGTTCAAATGATTCCTTTTCCTCATCGGTAAGAGGTGTTGTCAGGGCTGCAATGATTTCGTCGATGCAGCCATCCACCACTTTCTCCATGAGTTCCGGATTATCTTTGCCTGCATTATAATCTGCGGATGGAACCGTGACGACGCGGACTCTTGGCATACCATAGAGGTCCTGAGCGGCTTCCTTCGCACGGCGCAGCACATCGACACTGATGCTGACACCAGGCCGTCCGGCACGCTCCATGCAAACGCCGGCGTCATGTCTGCCCTGGGTGTGGGCATCTTTTACGCCCTCCAGCCAGGCATCACACTGTTCTGCAACTTCATATGCTTTTTCTGGCGGATCGACTGGCGTGCCAAAGGAATTCATACGAAGAATCTTGATATCCGGATAACGTTCCTTCAGTTTCCGGTCCACTACCTCGAAAAATGGCTCACTGCTGGTACGGAAAACCGGGATATTGATGCCCATAAGGGCGATAGTCTTGCCGTTGAGATCCGTCAGACGCGGAGCAAAAAGACCCTCCCGATGCGGATGTTCAAGAATGCCTCTCGGCTCTAAGATCTCAAGGGTAACTTGGTTACTCATATTGGATTCCCCCTTTTTCAGAATATTCAGAATGCCTGCCCCCATACGCAGGCCTGTACATTTAAAATTAGTATAGCACCGGCACAGGTCTCCTGCAAGAAGTGAAGCCTGCTTGAGGCGCAGGGCGTTCTTGAATAATGCAGGGCAGTTTGCTATAAATAAAAAAGAAGGAACAGGCTGAAAGGAGAAGGGACATGACAGATTTTGAAAATGCAAAAGTGCAGGTAAAAGAGGGGTGGCTGCAGGGATATACACAGGGGAACCTGAAGATCTTTAAAGGCGTGCCATATGCGGCGCCGCCGATCGGAGAGCGGAGATTCCGGAAGCCGGAGCCGGCCGGACACTGGCGTGGCATAAGAAAAGCGGTGGCATACAGTGCGGCAGCGATCCAGTATGTCATGCCGGAGCCGGAAGGAGAGACGGCCGAAAGTCTGCCGATCATCCAGGCCCGTTCGCAGTATGAAGAAGATTGCCTCTATTTAAATATATGGTCTCCGGCGAAAACAGCGGAAGATAAACTGCCGGTCTTCATCTGGATCCATGGCGGAGGTCTGTTCGCAGGATCCGGCGTGGAGTGTGTCTGCGATGGCGACGGCTTTGCGAAACGCAAAGACGTGATCGTCGTGACCATCAACTACCGGCTGAATCTGTTCGGATTCTTTGCGCATCCGGACCTCACAGAAGAAGGAGGCGGAACCTCGGGCAATTACGGTCTGTATGATATGCGTATGGCCTGCCAGTGGGTGAAAGATAATATCGCAGCTTTCGGCGGAGACCCGGAGCGGATCACCATTGCCGGACAGTCCGGCGGCGGAGCCGCTGTCTGCACATTGCTGACCTCTCCTCTGATGAAAGGCCTTGCAGAACGGGTATCAATCGAAAGCGGCAATGTATACTGGGGGTTTATGTATCCGTTCCCGCGCAGCGAGATGGAACAAAGAGGCATCAAGTTCATGGAGAGTGTCGGCGCGAAGAGCATCGAAGAGTTGCGGAAGATGGATGCCTGGGAACTGTTCGACGAATACAATAAGATTAAATATCCAAACGGGTTTTCCTTCTGTGTCGATGGAGAATTCATCCCGGAACCATTTGCAGAGATGATGGATGCGGGAAAAATCAACGACTTTGACGTGTTCATCGGATCCTGTGCACAGGAATTTCCGGCCGTCGGAAAAGATGGCATCTCCGTGGAAGATTACGAGAAGTATCTGGATGAAGCATTCCCGGAAGTGGCAGATAAAATGAAACGCTGGTATCCGGCCACAACAAGGGATGAAGCGGCGAAGATGTGCAGTTCCATCAGTTCCGACATCATGCTGATCGGATCGATCAAAATGGCGCAACTGTGCCATCAGTATGGGAAAAATGCATATGTCTGGCTGATGAATAAGGAAAATGAAACAGAGCGCGGGCATCGCGAAGGTTTGCCGCATTGTGCGGAGATGCCGTATGTGTTCGGCCGTGTGGATAAAGGAGAGGCCAATCCGTTCTTCGATTATCACTGGGTCGGTGCGGACTATGATTTCATGGAACTGATCCAGGGCTACTGGTATCAGTTTGTGGCAAGTGGCGATCCAAATGGAGACGACCGGCCGGAATGGAAGCGGTACGAGAACGAGTTTGATGTCATTATCCTGGGTAATGATACCCATATGCTGACTGCCGAAGAGCAGGAGAAATTTGCGTACTACTGGGAAAAGCTGCATGAGAAGAACCCGACGTCGACCTACCATATGGGACAGCTGGGACGGGTGTAAAAAGGAGAGCACACGATGAATTTTGACAAACTGACCAATTATCTGGATGGATTGAAAGGGCAATACGGCGTCCCGCAGACGGAAATCATCGTCACGAAGGATTACGAGACGGTGTATCATCATCTGACTGGTTATTCCAATTTTGAGGAGACCGTCCCGGCATCGGAAAAGGACGGCTACTATTTCTATTCCGCATCGAAGGTTATGACGATGACGGCCGTGATGCGCGAGATCGAACAGGGCCGCATCCATTTATATGATCCGGTGTGCAAGTATTTGCCGGAGTTTGAAGTGATGACGGTGATCAACCGTGAATTTAACGCGATGGTATTCCCTCCGCAGCAGCCGACGCTGGATGAACCACGGCACTTTGCGGCAAAGCAGATCCGCATCATCGACCTGATGGCGATGATGGGAGGACTGACTTATGACCTTTCCGGCGAGCCGGTGAAGCAGGCGATTGAAAAGACCGGCGGAAAGGGAAGCACGCGCGAGATAGTTGCCGCGATCGCGAAGATGCCGCTGGCAGCTGAACCGGGGACGCGGTGGATCTATTCGCTGGGGCACGATGTGCTGGCAGCCGTGGTGGAAGTGACCTCCGGCGAACGCTTTGGCGATTATTTAAGAAAGTATGTGTTTGGTCCGGCCGGCGCAGACGAGATCGGTTTTGTGATGCCGGAAGGGATCAAACTGACCGCGCAGTATGCGTTTGATATGA
>JAFZKG010000023.1 GCA_017553695.1 Lachnospiraceae bacterium | reverse complement strand
GCTTTTTCTTTTCTTTCTCTGATCAGCATTGATCACTCACCATTTTCTTCAACCAGGACTGCATCAGTCATAGACTGCATGACAATGTACAGGTTCTGCAGATCCTTATCGCTGTTCAGTGCAGATTCCAGTCTGGCATCCGTGTCAGACATCAATGTCCGAATCGGCTGCAAATATGATACAAGTCGCAGAAACCGGATGATTTCTGGATCATCATACATTTCCGAATGTACCAAATATGTACCTTCCTCCGCATCTTTGACCAGATAATAGCAATCAACTGACGGTGCTGTCATATTAATATTTTGGAACTTTATATCATTTGAAACGAAAACAGCATACTCATTTTCATTTATGCCTTCTGTAATATAAACTTGAATGTTTTCATAATTCTCGACAATTGTAGATATGGCAGCCGAAACATTGGCCTTGGAAGGATCATCAAACATTCCCTCCAGGATTGTGGTATCTCCGGTGCTCAACGCATCATAATAGGTTCGGAAGAATGTGTTGATTTTCTCCTCTTCCGTTATAGTGATCTCCTGATTCCGCAGTTGATCCATATAATTACGCGAATGCGCGCTCTTTTTTTCCTTTAGCAGGCAAAGTACAATGCCAACCGCAACTGCAGCAATGATCATCACCGCGATCACAGCAAAAATGATATTCCGGATCCGTTTTCCTCTCGGCTTTTTCTCCACCGAAGTTTGAGAATTCTCTTCAGAGAATTCCTCAAAAATGATTTCCGGGAACTCCTCCAGGTCTTCTTCTATGATCTCCGGGGCAGATTCCACTTCAGGAACCGGCTTTTTTACATCTTCTTTCTCGATCCGGATTCTCTCTACATGTCTTGTCGCACGTCGGCTCGGCATTGCCTTTCCGGCTGGAACAGATTGCTCTTTTTTTTCTGGAATGTTCTGATTCTCCACAAAAACCTCCTAATAACTCACGTTAAAGTGTATCAAAGAGCCCTGTGAAAATCAATAAAAGGGCAAAAAAAACCAGGCCATGAAACACCTTTCACAGCCTGGGATTAGTCAAGAAAGGGTTCAGTCTGTACCAAACAGTCTGTCGCCCGCGTCACCAAGTCCCGGAACAATATAGCCTCTTTCATTCAGGCATTCATCCATTGCCGCAAGTGTGATATCCACATCCGGGTGATCATGCTCGATCCGTGCCACGCCTTCCGGAACCCCTACCAGACATACCAGAAGGATCTTCTTTGCTCCGCGTTTTTTGATATTCGTGATCGCTGCCGAAGCACTGCCGCCGGTAGCCAGCATTGGATCCGTCACTATGACGATCGAGCGTTCCATATCCTTCGGAAACCGCGCATAATACTCATGTGGAGCCAGCGTTTCTTCATCCCGGTACATACCGATATGACCAATCTTTGCAGTCGGAATGATATCACGGAAACCGTCCACCAAGCCAATGCCGGCACGAAGGATCGGCACTAAAACAATCTTTTCCGCCAATTCATATCCAACTGTTTCACAAATAGGAGTTCTGATAGGTCTTTCTTTGATAGGAACGTCTCTGGTTACCTCATAGGCCATGAGTTTTGCAATCTCATCCAGATTCTGCTTGAAGATATACGTAGAAGTGTCTGCTTCCCTCATAATGCTGAGTTTATGCTTGATGAGAGAATGATTCAGTACCGTTAACATATTGCCCTCCCTCGTGGAAACCCACTGTCAAAAGTGTAGCACGATGACTTTTTGTTTGCAACCACAAAGAGCGGCCGTCATAGAGCCGCTCTTTGCCGTTCGATTTGCATTATCCCGACTATTTTTTCTTAAGCTGTCTGACTGTTGTCCTTCCTCATCACCTCTACTTTCTGCATTGTTTCCCTGAAATCGCACTCAATGCGTTCCAGCAATACACGACGGATAAAAGAGGACACGGATAATCCCTGATTCATCGCACTCATCTTCACCAATTCTCCATCTATTTCTGATAACCGCAAGGAAATGATCATATTCCCGCCTCCTTTAAACGTTGTGTGAAGACACTATCACCAGATCCCATCATCCGGGGGAAAAACGTCCTGAATGGACCAAAAACTGTCCTGAATGGACGTACCCTGCACCGTTGTCACTTTTTCCTTGCTAATAAATAGAAGAATCACTATAATACAAAAGATTTGCATTTCACTTAATCGACACATTTTTCCGTTACAGTATTGCAGTTAAACGGTAGAAATAAAAAAGGACTTGAACGAAAGCATGAATGAAAACCAGAGACACCACGGTCGCCTCCGCGAACTGAATGTCATCGCCGGCGGCAACCGGACCCGGGCATCCCACACAGAAAATGAGCAGGATGCACCAGCAAAAATCCAATATAACAATACCCCACGCGAAGAATACACCGAATACTCTCAGGATTTTGAGGATTTTGAGCAGTATGGCGATTACGGGGATTATCAGGAATATGAAGATTATGAGGATTTCGAGGATTATGAAGAAGTAAAACATCCCCGCAATCATTCATCTTCTCCTCATAAATCAAAACATCAGAACACAAAACGCCAAAGTACAAAGAGGCAGAATCCACAGCAAAGCTTAAAGCGCCAGAGTTCAACCAGGCAGAGTTCAGCAAGGCAGAACTCCGGCAAAAAACGCAGTGCCACAAAAAACAGGAAAAGTTTCCGGAAAGATATCCTGGCCTGGATTCTTCTTGGTCTGCAAGCCATACTGTCGATCGGCACAATCGTGATCCTTTCGATCCTGAATATCCTTCCACTCAAGCTTTTTATTCCGGTGATCATTATTCTTGTGATCCTCTGGATCGTTGTATTGTTCATGCAGCTGCGTCGGGTCGGAAAACTGCCTCTGGCCGGAAAGATCCTCAGTATCCTTCTTTGTATCCTTCTGGCAGTCGGCAATTATTATCTGATCATTACAAATAAAGCAATCGATACAGTCACGGAAGAGACCGTTTACAATAATACTTATCTGGATGTCATCGTACTGGCAGACGATCCTGCAGAGACCATCCAGGACGCCAGAGACTACACTTTCGGCATTCAGGCAACCTATCAGCCTCTCAATCTGAACAAGGCTATCGATGAGATCGAAAACGACCTTGGCAAGACAATCGCAACAAAAGATTACGAATCCGTCATGAATCAGGTGAGTGCCCTGTACTCTCATGAAGTCAAGGCTATGATCTATAACCGGAATTTCAAAAGCACCATCGCGTCTGTCCGTGAAAACTTCGAGGAAGAAGTAAAAGTCATCAAGACGATCACGCTCAAAGATGCCATCAGCATCAAGTCCGACAGCAGTGTCAACGTAACCAGTGAGCCATTCATCTTCTATATCAGTGGAAATGATGAATACGGGGACCTCATCGTGGAAGGTGGCCGCAGCGATGTGAATATTCTCGTAGCTGTTAATCCGGTATCCCGTGAGATCCTGATGATCACGACTCCCCGGGATTTTTACGTCGTCTTCCCGTACATTACAAACGGGACCCGGGATAAACTGACACATGCAGGCGTGTACGGCACGCAGTGCCAGCTGGACACACTGAATGAACTGTATGACATCAATATCGATTATTATTGCAAAGTCAACTTCTCCTCCCTGATCGATATCGTCAATGCCGTTGGCGGCGTGGATGTTTATAACGAAATGGAGTTTGAATTTGATGAAAGCGACGGGCTGATCATTCCGGAAGGATGGGTCCATCTGGATGGCTATACGGCACTGTGTTTCTGCCGGGAGCGTCACAGTTTTGAAGACGGGGATGCTGCCAGGGCAAGACACCAGCAGGCCGTCATAGAGGCGATCATCAATAAACTGCTCTCCTCCACAGGTTTCTCCGCGTACTCACAATTGATCAAAACGCTGGAGCGCTGCTGTGTGACCAACATGCCAAAAGAAAGCATCTCTGCCCTGGTGAAAAAGCAGCTGGCTGAAGGCGGCTCATGGAACATCACAAAAGTAGCCGCAGAAGGCGAAGGAATGCTGCAGACGACCTATTCCATGGGGAACATGGGACTGTACGTCACCATGCCTTATGCGAAATCCATTCAGAACATCAAAACAATGCTCGATCAGTTATTCAGCGGACAGCCTGTCACTGCTCTGATGATGAATGAAGAATATGATGATTACTCTCTGGTTGATGAACCTGGTCCGGTTCCTGAGACTTCAGAAGAAGACGAGGACGGCTATACCATTGTCCGGAGCGATCTGGTCGATGTGAACGGCAAAGTATTCGGTACCGAAGTCCGTCATATTGACGAGCTGGAAAACAATAAACTGATCAGAGTTGAATATCTGGACCTGAACGGCAGCCCAATGACCGCTTCAGAAGTAGAGTCACGCCGGTCCGGAAGCGAAACAGAGAAAAAGTCCGAAGACGAGACCACAACGGAAGAAGAAAGCTCCGAAGATGAGACCGAGCCGGATGAAGATACTGATGAAGACACCGGGGATGAAGGCGATGAAGGTGATGAGGGCGACGAAGGTGATGCCGGTGATTCAGGTGATGATAATAATGACGACAGCGGCGAAGAGGAAGACGACGAAGGCTGACCGGAAAGGACTGTTTAAATGAAAAAGAAAAAAGCTGCTCAGATCAAGAAGTATTCTGCTCTTGGAATTACGCTTATATTCATTGGCGGATTGATTGCCCTGACAATGATCGAGGCCTTCCGTAAAACGCCTGAAACGGCGGATTTGGAGCCTGAAACGGCAGAATATGACTTCTGGTAGTCCTCATATTAATTGCAAACATAAAAAACGACCCGTTTGGGTCGTTTTTTCTATTTCTTCCACTCATCTTTTGTCAGTGCATTCACATGTCCGATCCGTTTCTCGCCCATAAGGGGGACATCCACATCCGGTGTCGTCCATTGATACACAAAGCCGACTTTTTCCTGGACACGTCTGGACTTCGTATTCCCGTCATAGTATCCGCAAAAGATCTTCCGCATGCCGAGATCCTCAAATGCATGGCGGATCATCTCCCGTGCAGCCTCAGGCATGATACCCTGCCCCCAAAACGGCTTGCCAAGCCAGTATCCCAACTCACACTCGTCCTCTCGCGTGGTCATGTCAGTATGATCTTTCAACTTCAACTCGATTGCGCCGATCGCACGATTATCTGTTTTCAGACAGATCGCATAAGCTTCCGGCCCGCTGAAAACATTCCGGATGACATTCAGGCTTTCTTCCACACTTTGATGCGGCGGCCATCCGGCGATCGGCCCTACGTCCGGATCTTTCGCATATGTAAATACATCTTCGGCATCACTTTCTTCAAAGCGGCGAAGGATCAGGCGTTCCGTTTCCAGTTTCATATTGTTTTTCCTTTCGGTACCATTTCAAAAGGAGCAAAAAGAGGATGACGACCACCACTGCCAAAAACAGTTCCACCCAAATAAAGGAAAGCAGACTCTGAAGGACGACCACTCCTGCATCCACAATGAAATGCAGCGCCAACGCAAGGAACAAAAACCCTGTTTTCCGCTCCTTAACAGCGCGATAGACAATGAATGATAAGCAGATCTGCAATACAAACGCAAGGATCCGTTCCAGGCCCGCCAGATAGAACAGATACGTTGGTCCGTTCCACAGTGGCGAATACTGTTCGATCACCAGCGCGCGCTGTGAAGCTTCCAGTCCGGCGATCAAGTTCTCAAACTGCCCGGTATTGATCATGACGGAAATAACAAGATTGGAAACATATGCTAATCCGATCACAAAGATAGACTCGATCCCGCCGTGGCCAATCCCATACATGATCGCGTTTTCCTTTGACAGCGATTTTTTCATAAAAAGTTTCATCGCGAAATACCGGCCAAGTTCTTCAAAAACAGCAGCAGCCAGTCCTCCGTACAACGCGTACAGCCAGATATTATTCTGAATCTGCGTTCCAAAAGATGAACGCAACACGAAAAAATGCAGAATGCTTTCCAGCACACGTGAACAGACAAGGAATGTGACCGCTCCGATCAGGACCGGCATCATCTTTCCCGGTAATTTCCGCTTCGCCAGGATCATCACCACGATCGGCACCCCGACCGAGATACAGAGCGTGATGATCAGCCCTATTATCGTTGTAATTCCGACTGTTCCAATCTCCATGCTTTTTCTTTCCTGTTTCCTTTTACGATGTCTGGCGCAGATTGCGGAGGGCATCCGCATTGTTTTTCACGATCATCTGAAGCTTTTCACATCCATCCATCTCGTCACAACTTCCGCAAGTCTCAATGTCTTTTCCGATGGCACACATCCGGATCGGACATAGCGACTCGGCAAACGGCGTCTTCTCTCCCGCGACCCGGCAACCGGTGCAATGGATCATCTCCGGTGTAATCTCTGCCTGATTCAACTCCGACCAGAGTTTCGCGACTTTCACACGCAGTTCTTCATCATTCCGGATTGTTGCAAGTCTTGCCTCGCATGTCTCACAATTCAGCCCGCAATAAGCAATGAAATCGTTCATGGTATTATTGACTCATCGCCTCTGCCACAGCCACTGCAACCGCAACTGTCGCACCGACCATCGGGTTGTTGCCCATGCCGATGAGGCCCATCATCTCCACATGTGCCGGCACCGAAGAACTGCCGGCAAACTGCGCGTCACTGTGCATCCGGCCCATCGTATCCGTCATGCCATAGGAAGCCGGACCAGCTGCCATGTTATCCGGGTGAAGCGTCCTGCCCGTGCCACCGCCGGATGCTACAGAGAAATACTTCTTGCCCATCTCCACACATTCTTTCTTATATGTGCCTGCGACCGGATGCTGGAACCTTGTCGGATTTGTGGAGTTGCCGGTGATCGAAACGTCCACGCCTTCTTTATGCATGATCGCCACACCTTCCACCACGTCGTTAGCTCCATAGCAGTGGACCTGCCCGCGTACGCCATCCGAATAAGCCGTCCGGGAGATTTCTTTGAGTTCCCCGGTCTTGTAATCCATCTCCGTCTTCACATACGTAAAACCATTGATACGGGAAATGATCTTTGCTGCATCCTTACCCAAACCATTCAGAATGACACGCAGCGGTTTTTGACGCACTTTATTAGCCTTCTCTGCAATGCCGATGGCACCTTCTGCAGCGGCAAAACTCTCATGTCCTGCGAGGAACGCAAAGCACTCCGTTTCTTCCTCCAGTAGCATCTTGCCCAGATTGCCATGTCCCAGACCAACCTTTCTCTGATCTGCCACACTTCCAGGAATGCAGAATGCCTGAAGGCCCTCGCCCAAAGTCGCTGCAATATCCGCCGCTCTGGTCTGGCCTTTCTTGATCGCAAGCGCAGCGCCTAACGTATACGCCCAGCATGCATTCTCAAAACAGATCGGCTGGATCGCACGGACCTGATCATAGATGTTCAGGCCCTTATCCTTTGTGATCTGCTCTGCTTCCTCTAAAGAAGAGATCCCATACTCGGCTAATACCTTGTTGATCTGATCAATACGTCTTTCATATGATTCAAATAATGCCATGATGATCCCTCCTTTCTATTCCGTTCTCGGATCGATCAGTCTGACCGCATCCGCAACACGTCCATATTCCCCTTTTGCCTTTTCCCAGGCTGTATTCGGATCATCCCCCTTGCGGATGAAATCCGTCATCTTGCCAAGGCTTACAAACTGGTACCCGATGATCTCATCATCTGCATCCAGCGCGATCTTCGTTACATACCCCTCCGTCATCTCCAGATAACGAGGTCCCTTTGCCTTCGTGCCGTACATCGTACCGATCTGGCTCCGAAGTCCTTTTCCAAGGTCCTCCAAGCCAGCGCCGACCGGAAGTCCTCCTTCCGAAAAAGCCGTCTGGCTGCGGCCGTACACGATCTGCAGGAACAGTTCCCGCATCGCCGTATTGATCGCGTCGCAAACAAGGTCCGTATTCAGCGCCTCCAGGATCGTCTTCCCAGGCAGGATCTCCGCCGCCATGGCAGCCGAATGCGTCATGCCGGAACAGCCAATCGTTTCCACAAGCGCTTCTTCGATGATGCCATCCTTCACATTCAGGGTCAGTTTACATGTGCCCTGCTGAGGTGCGCACCAGCCGATGCCGTGCGTCAGCGCATTGATATCCGTGACCTCCCTGACCTTCGTCCACTCCCCTTCCTGCGGGATCGGCGCCGGTCCATGGTCAGCTCCGCTGTGCACCGGACACATCAGTTCCACTTCTTTCGAATAAACCATTTCATCCTCCTGCTGTCTTTATTTGCTTCCTGTACTTCCGAAACCGCCTGCCCCGCGGACTGTCTCCTCAAGTTCCTCAACCACATTCCAGGAGGCAGTCAGGAACGGAGCGATTACAAGCTGCGCGATCCGTTCACCATGTTCCACGATCCGCTCTTCCTTCGAATGGTTGAATAAAGAGACCATGATCTCCCCGCGGTAATCCGGATCCACAACCCCTACCTTATTGGATGGTGCAAGTCCTTTTTTCGTTGCCAGACCGCTTCTTGCGTAGATAAGTCCCGCATAGCCTTCCGGGATCTCCATTGCCAGACCGGTATGGATCAGCACGGCCTCTCCCGGCGGGATCGTGACCGTTTCATCCAGGCAGGCATATAAGTCCGCGCCGGCACTGTAGGCACTCCCATAAGTCGGCAGGATTGCCCTCTCATCGAGTTTCTTCACATTGATCGGTTCCATAGAAGCACACTCCTTTTGTAATTCGTTCTCATTATAGCAAAACCACAGGAAAAAGGAACAGGGTTTTCGCCATGCCCTGTCCCAAAAACATCGGATATTCCGTTTTAATCAGAAATCAATTTCAAAGAAACCGGATACTCCCCGTCCGCCGGAATGACAGCCAGAAGCATACGGTCCGAGACTTTAAGATCCGGTGCCAGAAGAGCCATCGCCCCTTGTATCTCATCATCCGGTTCCAGGACCAGAACATATTCATACTGCCCTTCCGACAGGGAGGACGCCCATTCCCTCGTCTCTTCCGAAACATCTGTCAGAACGCCTGTCTTGGACTCGTCATACAGTTTATCGCACCAGATATTCTGAATATTCAAAGAAGTGCCTATTGCAGCCAACGCATACGTTTCATGCTTTTGTGACTGCTTGCGGATATCTCCGCCCAGTGCCAGATAGCATTTTGCCGGTTCCTTCTCCGTGTATCCGGAAAGCTGCTCTGACCACTCCGAAACTGTTCCCTGCGCATCCGCAAAATAAGGATTGTCATACTTTAGATTCCGGAATCCCATCAAAAGCAGGATTGCTGCAGCCAGGATCACAAGCTCACCCAGAAAGACCAGATAAGTTCTTGTCCGCAGCAGCTGTCTGCTCTTTTCTTTTTGTGCCCTTTCTGACAGATATCTTATCAGGCGCATGAAGAGATACACAAACATCGCAAACGTGAATGTCTGCGTATAACGGTGAATGGAAGACAGCATCAGCCCATAGTGGCTGGCATATCCGACAAAAAACAGCACACATACCAGCAGGAAAGCGATCATGACCACGACTGCCTGTTTTTTGGGAATATCCTTCATCACCCAGGTGATCACGATATCCGCGATCAGGAAAAACAGCGCGATCCAAAGGAACGGCAGAAATCCCCAGCCGGTAATGCCCTTTACCACGTTGGCAATCTTCTCCGCTGTCAACGAAAACGCGTGGAAATCAATGAATTCCCCTGTCCCCTTTGTATGAATGATCAGCTGCCAGGAACCATATGAAAGCCCGGCTGCCATAAGACAGATCAGGGCACGCAGGAATCCTCCGTCCGAATACATCCTGTCAAGAAGATACAATACAAGCGCTGCTGCGAACAGAACACCCGCGTACATGGCACCTGTATTTTTCAGCGCCGGCAAAAAGAATAACAGCAACGCAAACCGCACCGTCTGAAAGATATCCGGGAACGGCTTTTGGAGGCACAGATAAAATGCACTTCCCAGCACAATACCCAGGAAGCCATCAATATAGAGACTCAGATAGTAATATGCCCAGTCCCCGCTGGCACGGTCCCCGTTGATCGAAAGAAGCGCCGGAAACAAGAGAAATACAACCAAAGCCGGGATGAGCCACCGCCACTTCCGGAACGACATGCCGGAAAAGGCCGGCAAAACAAGAGCGGTAGCCAGAACCGGCATTGCTACGAACGGCGCCGCATCCGGATAGGACGCAGTCAATGCCGTCAGGAGATAGACAAACAGCGACATGCCCGGCGGATAGGACTGCATCGTCCCATACAGGAGTGAGCCATCCCCCACCTGCAGGGATTCCGCAAAATGAATTGCCTTCGGGCCGGCTGCCCAGAGTCTGAGTTCATCCCAGACAGACGGCTGCATCCGGGAAAGCCAGAGAAAAAAGAACACTGTAAGGACGGCAAAAAAGACCATCCCCGGCGTCACGATCAAATGCGTGATTTTCCCCTGATACTTTTTCCGGCAGATAAAAAAAACGGCAATCCCGACAAGGATGCCATATGCCACATAAACAAGGATCCGTCCGACCAGCAGAAGATCCACACAGTAAAATCCATACAGGAAGACGATCGTTCCCGTAAAAACAACCGGAATCGTATCTTCAGTTCTTCTGCCGGTCACGATGGCAAGTGCCACTGCAGACACTGCCATCATGACCAGAACGATAGCCATAAAAATCATGAAGGATTTGCCGGTAACTTAAAGGAACTCTTCAGTGAAACGATCCGATTAAACACCAGTTTCTCTGGGGTCGAGTCTTTCGGATCCACACTGAAATAGCCCTGTCTTACAAACTGGAAACGGTCATACGGCTTTGCATCCGCAAGGACCGGTTCCACATAGCATTCCTCTCTTACAGTCAGGGAATTCGGATTGATGTTCCGTTCCTCATCCACCAGCTGCTCGTAAAGTCTTGCCTCACATTTGATGGCATGCTGCGCGCTGACCCAGTGGATCGTTCCCTTAACCTTTCGTCCCTCAAACCCGGAACCACTCTTCGTCTCCGGATCATAGGTAACATGCACTTCCGTAACTTTACCGGTATCATCTTTTTCGAATCCCACGCACTTGACAAAATATGCATTCATCAGACGGACTTCATTTCCCGGGAAGAGGCGGAAATATTTCTTTGGCGGATCTTCCATGAAATCCTCGCGGTCGATGTACAGCACTTTGCTGAACGGGACCTTGCGGCTTCCCATTTCCTCATTTTCCGGATTATTGGAAGCATCCATCCATTCGACCTGATCATCCGGATAATTGTCAATGACCAGCTTGACAGGATCCAGAACAGCCATATAACGCGGAGCCTTCGGTTTCAGATCCTCACGGACACAGTATTCCAGCATCGCATAATCGGAAGAGCTCTGTGCCTTGGCAACGCCGGAAAGTGAGATAAACATCTGGATTGATTCCGGTGTGAATCCTCTTCTCCGCAATGCGGCGATCGTGACCAGACGCGGATCATCCCATCCATCCACGACACCATCTGCCACCAGCTGCTTGATATAGCGTTTACCGGTAATGACGCCGGTCAGATACATCTTGGCAAATTCAATCTGACGCGGTGGCATCTCGAATCCGACATTCTGCACGACCCAGTCATACAATGGCCTGTGATCCTCAAACTCCATCGTGCAGATTGAATGTGTGATTCCTTCCACGGCGTCCTCGATCGGATGGGCGAAGTCGTACATCGGATAAATGCACCACTTGTCGCCCGTCCGATGATGACTGACATGCGCAACCCTGTAGATAACAGGATCCCTCATGTTCATATTAGGCGAAGCCATGTCTATTTTTGCCCTTAAAACCCTTTTTCCATCTTCCACGGCTCCGTTTTTCATCTCTTCAAAAAGCGCCAGGTTCTCTTCAACTGAACGGTCACGGTATGGGCTGTTCACACCCGGCTTCTCATATGAACCACGGTACTCCCGGATCTCGTCAGCGGAAAGATCGCATACATAAGCCTTTCCGTCCTTGATCAGTTTAATGGCAGCCTCATACATCTTGTCAAAATAATCAGAAGCAAAATACATCCGGTCTTCAAAATCAGCGCCCAGCCATTCCACGTCCGCAATGATGGATTCTACGAATTCCACATCTTCTTTTGTTGGGTTCGTGTCGTCAAAACGCAGATTGAATGTGCCGTTATACTCCTTGGCCAGACCATAATTCAAAAGGATCGATTTCGCATGACCGATGTGAAGATAGCCGTTCGGCTCCGGCGGGAACCGGGTCTCCACATGATCATAAACGCCTTCTGCAAGGTCCTTGTCGATCTCATTCTCGATGAAATTTTTCGAAACTTTGTTTTCTTCCATGCTTTTTTGTCCTTTTATGAAAGTAAGTAAGCCGGACGCATACAGACGCCCGGCTCATGTTTTGCCTGAAAATAATTATTTAAGGTTTGCCTTTGCGGTATCAGCCAGAGCTGTGAAAGCTTCCGCATCATTGACAGCGAGCTCAGCCAGCATCTTTCTGTTCATTTCCACACCTGCAGATTTCAGACCGTAGACAAATTTGCTGTAGGATAAACCGTTCAGTCTTGCAGCAGCATTGATACGTGCGATCCAGAGAGACCTGAACTGACGCTTTCTCTGCTTTCTTCCAGCATATGCGCTTGTGAGCGCTCTCATGACAGACTGCTTTGCGATCCTGTATTGTTTTGATCTGGCGCCTCTATAACCTTTTGCCAGCTTTAATGTTCTGTTATGTCTTTTCTTAGCGTTTAAACCGCCTTTAATTCTTGCCATTTCTTAATTCCTCCTTTGATCTTCGAATTCTTACAGATATGGTAAGATCTTCTTCATGTTCTTTACATTCGTGGCATCAGTCATAGTTGCTTTTCGAAGATTCCTTTTTCTCTTCGTAGTTTTCTTCGTTAAAATGTGGCTCTTGTAAGCTTTGTTTCTCTTCAGATTTCCGCCTGCAGTCATTTTGAATCGTTTTGCCGCAGCTCTTTTTGTCTTAATCTTTGGCATGTCTATTCCTCCTAAAAATATGATTGACAGATTATTCGTTTATCGTTCTCTTACTTCTTTTTTGCAAGAAACATGACCATGTTTCTGCCTTCCACCTTCGGTGCTTTTTCGACAACTGCAATGTCTGCAAGCATCTCCGCGAAATCATCCAGCACATGTTTGCTGTCCTGCATGTGGGCCATTTCCCTGCCCCGGAAACGCAGTGCGACCTTGACTTTATCGCCTTTTTCAATGAACTTTCTGGCTGTATTTGCCTTCGTCTTGATATCGTTCAAATCGATATTCGGGGAAAGCCGGATCTCTTTGATCTCAATCGTCTTCTGTTTTTTCTTGGCTTCTTTTTCCTTCCTTGCCTGCTCGTAACGGTATTTTCCGTAGTCGATGATCTTGCAGACCGGCGGGGTTGCCTTAGGAGCGATCAGGACCAGGTCCACGCCTGCTTCATCCGCTTTTGCACGGGCTTCTTCAATCGATACGATACCGATCTGCTCGCCCGATTCGCCGATAAGCCGGACTTCCTTTTCCCTGATTTGTTCATTAATTAAATTGTCGATAGTACACCTCCTTATGTGATTCTTTCGCCATCCATCTAACAAAAAAGGATAGCATGAGAGCTATCCACACAAAATCAGACACATAAATCATAAGTGCCTGAAATATGAACCAACGTGCGCCCGCTTGCGACGAGGTGAGAGTGGATACTCTGCTTTGATTTCAAACGACTTTGGCATTTTAGCATCTGGTGATGCTTCTGTCAATAATAAACTCAGTTATTTCCGTACTTGTATCCGCTGACCGGAATATGGTCATCTTCCTCTTCCGTCTTCAGATATTCAAACATCTCATCATATTCTTCATAGTTGAACATCCGGTAAAGCGTCTTGTAGTTTTCCCGCATGAAGAACTGGTCGCAGCCTTTCGTCAGGAGAGCCTCCAGTTCATCATAATAACCATTCACATTATAAACAGCGATCGGCTTACGGTGGACTTCCAACTGTTTCAGATCCAGCACCTCGAAAAATTCCTCATAAGTTCCGATGCCGCCCGGGGTGATGATGAATGCTTCCGCAAGATCCTCCATCTTCCATTTCCGGTCTGCCATATCCCTGGTGTAGTAGATCTTATCAAACTCCTTATATAATGCTTCGATCGTATCATTTTTGAAGAACTCCGGAACCACACTGACGATATGACCATCGCCGACCCGGACTCCTCTTGCCACAGCACCCATCATGCCGCCTGCTCCGCCGCCGAATACAAGATCCATTCCGGCTTCCGCCATCGCTTTGCCCAGTTCATAACCGCTGTCCAGATACTTCTGATCGATAAAATCACTGGCTGCTCCAAATACACAAACTCTCATGAATCCTTCCTTTCTATGACTTCACCCGGCGCAATGATGAGATCCATCTTTTCATCATGAGCCTTCGTCGGGATCCGGTCATAAACCTGAAAATCAAAACACAATGCAACTAACGTAAATGCCACATCACGATGGTAATGCAGATATTTGTCATAAAAACCGCCGCCATAGCCGATCCGGTTCCCGCTGCGGTCAAACGCCAGGCCCGGCATCAGGAGCAGGACCTTCTTCTCCTCCGCTACCTGTGCCTTGGAAAGATCCAGATCACCTGCCTCATCGATCCCGCAGATCTCATCTTTCGGTTCCGGGATTCCCATATAGCCCTTCGTGCAATCCTCCATGGAGCGGATATAGATGAATTCCATAAAATCCGGAATGGCCACTCCTTTGTCATTTTTCTTAGCACCGGATGCATAAGTCTTCGGAACTGCCACCCTCTTACCATCTTTCCACGCCTGCTCAATGATCGGCATCGTGCGAACTTCCTCGTTATAAGACATATACGCAAAGATGCACTCTGCCTCCTTGTACGCATCAAGCTGACAGAACTGTTCTTTCAGTTCCAGCGACATGCGCTCGACTTCTTTCATCGATAGTGCTTTCTTCTTCGCGCTGACCTCTGCGCGGATCTCCTTTTTTTGTCTCATGTCTGTTCCTTTCGTCAGGTCGATATCCTTACGAGCAAGGTCTCAAGTCCGATCTGATCACTGACCTCACCTGTCTTGATCCGCCGGTCTGTATCCGAGATCTCCTCCAGGATCTCCCGGACATCCTTCATTTTCAATCCGGCGCGCAGGCAGTTTTCCGCATTCCGGATGATGAAATCCCGTTTCTTCAGCATCCTTGCGACTTCCTCCGTGGAATAGCCTTTATTCCGCAGTTCCGCCGTTTCAAGCAGTGTCCGGAACTGAATGCGGATCATTGCAAGGATATAAAACGGAGATTCGTGATTCTGAAGAAGATCATAGTATTTCTCCAGCACCTTCTTCACATCTTTCCGGCTCATGGCTTCCAGCATGTCAAAGATGCGGGATTCGATATCCGCCAGAGTGACCGCCATGACATCATCATCCGTGACCTCTGCCCGGTCTCCCACATAGCCGATGACCTTCTCATATTCCATCCGCAGCCGGTCATAGTCCAGACCGACCCGGTCCAGGATCAGAAGGATCGTGCTCTTCCGGATCTTCTTACCCGCCTGGTTAAATCCCTTTGCCATCCAGTTCAGCACATCTTCCCTGGAATCCGGGTTGCATTCGATGATCTGCCCTTTTTCCCGCACAAGTTTATAGATCCGTTTATTTTTTGCGGCGCCCTCTTCGAAAAACGCGAGGCAGGTCGTTTCCGGAAGCTCGTTCAGAATCTGCTCGAACAGATCCTCTTTCCCGCCTTTTTCCGATTCCTCCGAATCTCCTTTTCTTGCCAGAAACTTGCCGGAATTTTCCACCACGACAAGCCGTTTTTCAGCAAAAAAAGGGAGGGTGACCACACTGTCATAGACCTGACCGAAATTGATATTCTTTCCCTCAAAATAGGAGTAATTCATGTCATTGCTGCCAATGACCGCCTCTTTCAGGGCATTCCGGTAAATCCTCTTTTTGTAGCTTTCCTCGCCGGTAAAGAGGTACACATTCGCGATATGCTCCTTGTCAAAACCCATTTCTGCCATATGTTATATCTTACAAAACGTCATAACATGCGTCAATACTTGCGGCTGTCAGAAAGAAACTCTGACTTGTGCGCCGGGACGGCAAGTGGCTTCTCGAGAAAAACATTGCGTAAGCAGTTTTTCTCGAGAACGCCCGCTGCCGAGGTTCACGGCGCGACATTTCAGAGTTTTGTCTTCACCTGCATCTCCCCGTTTTCATGTATCTCCACGCAGATTTCCCCGCAGTCCTTTGTACAGAGAATATCAAACCCAGCAGCTGATAACCGGTCCAGCACTTCCTGATGCGGATGCCCGTAGACATTCTGAACCCCTGCTGATACCACCGCCAGAGGCTCCTCATATGGATCCAGGATCCGTTCCAGAAACGCTGCCGAAGAAGACGTTCTGGACCCGTGGTGTGCCACTTTCAAAAGATCATAGCCGGACGATAATTGCGTTAAAAGCAATTTTTCCTCCGTCTCCTCCAGGTCACCGGTAAAAAGCGCGGAAAAATCCCTGTATTGCAGAGAAAGAACTGCCGAATACCCATTTACGGAATCTGCCCGAAACCCTGCGGACGGATGCAGGCAGGTAATTGTCACCGCTTCAAAAGAAAAAGACATCCCAGCATATAAATATGTCACCGGAACCCCGGCCTGTTTAGCGGCCAGTATCAATGCTTCTGTGTTCTCATCGTCCGGCTGCTTTGGAAGGAAGAGATTCCGAATCCGGATATGTCCCGCGCTCTCATCCGTAAGCAGTTCCATCAGTCCGGAGATATGATCTGTATCTGCATGGGATACAAATGCGTAATCGATCATATCGATTCCCAGATATTTGATGGCGCTTTCCATCCGGCTCTTCCCCACCGTCCTGCACGTCGCGGACCCGCCGTCGATCATGCAGACGCTGCCGTCCGGCATCTGCAGCAAGATCCCATCGCCCTGGTCCACGTCAAGAAAAGAAATCTTAAGTGTATGCTCCGGCAAACGGACAAGCAGTACCAGAAGCAACAGGATCACCCAACCGATAAACAGGGCGGCCCTTTTTATCTTCCTCTTTTCCCGCACGGGTTTCTTTCGTTTTTTTCTACGTATCACAAAAAGACTGCCAGCAAGTAGCAACGCATAAAACAAAATGCACCGGATCACTCCCGATGCGCCCGTCACCAGCACGCAATACGGCAGCGCGTCGCAGATCCCACAGAGGATCTCCACAAATGATAGGAGGAATACGCCGGAGCCGATCGCCAGTCTGGCCAGCGCAATACTGAGAAGACCTGACAGCCCGCAGAGGATGCCACTTCCCAGGATCATGCTCATGAGCGGTATCACTGCCAGATTCAGAAGAATGCTGTAAAGATTCAGTTCGTAGTAAGCCGCCATAAGAATCGGTGCTGTCGCCAGAAACACCGATAATGAGGCCAAAAAGGATCTCGTGAGGGTGTGTTCCGCCTCCAGATACGTCTCAGCTCCTTTCGCACACACCGCGATTCCCGTAACCGCTCCAAACGACAACAGAAACGCTGTATTTCGAAGATAGTTCGGGTTTGAAAGCAACAGACAGATTGCTGAAAATGAAATGCCGGAAAGCATATCGAATGTTTTCCCCAGGATCATCGCCAGCATACGCACCAGAAAAAGGATTGTCGCCCTTATCGCTGATGGACTTCCTCCGCTCATGATGCAGAACAGCAGCATCAGGAACGCGGAGAGGATACCGGAAAGAGGCAGGGAAAAACCTTTCCGCAGAAGCCGGAATATGCCCATACCGATCAGGGAAATATGCAGACCTGAAACCGCCAGTATATGAGCAATCCCGTTTTTCTGATATAGTTCCCTGATCTCCCCGGTAACATCCGAGCGGTCTCCTGTCACAATCGCGGAAAAGATACCGGCTTTCCCCGGATCTGAGTCAAGCAGACTGCCAAAGATATGCGATATCTTCGTTCGGGTCTCGAGAAGGAACTGCCGGACCGCATCATAAGAAACATCTGATATCGTCAGTGATGCCCCTTTCTGCAGCTCGAACTTTCCTGAAATTCCGAGTGAAGCATAATAGGCTTCCTCGTCAAAGTTTCCGAAGTTCCGTGCGTGATTAAATCCTTCTTCCACGCACTTAGCACAGATCCTGTTTCCAATCTTTAGTCCTGCAGACTGGTACACATTCTCCTTCACAAACAGGATCACCCTGCCATATGCATGCTCTATGCCATTCTCTTCTCCCTTTGCATGTGAAAGATACAGGTAAACCCCTCCCGTTTTTTCTTCTAGTTTATGCAGTTTTCCGGAAAGAAGAACGGCCGATGAGAGATCCGGCATCCGCCTGCGAAAGTCCACATGGCAAAGAAAGATCAGCATAAAAAAGATGGATACCGTTAACAAGGCCGCAAAAAGAAGCGTCCGTTTGAGCATGATAAAACAAAATCCGTTTATTTGGCGATCAGATCAGATTTCCGCCGTAAGATTTGGGAGAGATCCATCGTTTTATGCAGCAGTATCTCCGACTCTCCGTCGACCAGGATCTGCACGCCGTTCACATACGGCAGTTCACACAGAGAATTCACGATGGAATAGATCATCAACTCATCACTGACTGGCTGATTCTGCTCCAGGAATGAGCTGTCAAAATTGACATAACAGACATACTCTGTCGTCGCAACACTGATCACTTTAACGCCTTTCGTGAGCGTTGGATTCGCAGCCCCTTTTTCCGGACCTTCGATCAGTTTAGACAGAATATACTCCTCCAAAGAGGAATTGCTGTTATCTATGGTAAACCGGTAGATGACCGGAACCAGTTTTTCATTATTTGAATCCGCAAAGTAAAGCCTTAAGTCCGTCTCCTGCTTCAGCATTCCCTCTTCATTCAGGAGGACATTGACGAACTGATCTCTTGTCATGGTACCGATGGCATTTCCCTTAGCATCCGTGATCGCCTCTCCCTCCACGGTAAATGCAACACCATCAATACCGTTCACCTGAATCAGGGTCAAGACGACCGAAGATCTGAGGATGATCTCCCGCACATTCGTCATTTTCAGATAATTGGAGTTAAAATCCAGCGTGACCACGCCATCCTTGATGATCATGCCATTCAATCGCACTTCCTTCGGTTTCACGGAATAATAAGTAGTCTCCTCCGGATCCTCCGTAAACATCGTATCCAGCAGTTTCTGCACCAGATCCACCTGTTCAAGAGATGCAGCATCTTTGATCTCGCTCTCGCGATACACCAGATCATCTGCGTCGCGGTTACAATAATAGATCATGAAGGTATCCTCCGGCACTCCGCTTGATTTTTGGCATGCAGAAAGAGGCGCCGCCAGCGCTGCGCACAAAATCAAAAGGACCAATATTCGAATCAACTGTCTGCTTTTTCTCATCTGTTTAATCCGGCACATGTGTCAGCGGGATCTGCATAGTAAATGTAGTCCCCACGTCGACTTCACTGTACACCTTGATATTTCCATAGTGAGCCATGACGATGCTCTTGGTAATGGCAAGCCCGAGACCTGTGCCGCCAGTCGCGCGGTCTCTTGCTTTATCCACACGGTAGAACCGGTCGAAGATATGTTCCAGACTCTCTTCCGGGATACCGAAACCGTTATCCTGCACTTTTACATAAAAGTTGGATGCATCCGCATTCAGGGAAACATGGACCCACCCGTCAATATTATTGTATTTGATGGCATTGATCACCAGATTGGAAATGCACATCGAAAATTTCGTCTCATCCACTTCTGCAATGATCGGCCGATAGCTTTCAAAAACCAGTTCAATATTCTTTTCCACTGCCAGCGGACGGATCAGTTTCAGCTGCGCTTCGATCAGTTCATTGATGTTAACCTGCGAAATGTTCATTTCCAGGCCGCTCCGATCCATCTTCACCAATGTCAGAAGGTCGGAAATGATATTGTTTTCTCGATCCAGTTCGCCGATGATATCGCCCATGAATTCCTGATATAGTTCTTCCGGAACCCCCTGCTGCCCTACAAGCGATTCCGCCAGTACCTTCATCGAAGTGATCGGTGTCTTCAGTTCATGTGAGACATTGGAAACAAATTCCTGGCGGGATTCCTCCAACTGGTTGATCCGGTCCAGCATCATATTGAATGAATTGGAGATCGTATTGATCTCGCTGCTGCCCTTCAGTGTGATTCTCTCTACGTTGCCGCCCTGTCCAATATGCTCGATGGTTTCCTTGATCTTCCGGAAAGGCTTGACCATCCGGTAGGAGGAAACGAATGCAACTGCAAGAAGGATGATCACAAGAATGATGACGACCGCCGTAACCGTCAGACGGATCGAATCCATTGCCGTATAGATATCCGCGATGGATGATGTACCGAACATGACATAGCGGATCTCACCAGTATCCGGATTTTTGATCGCCTGCGTCATCACGATGCACTTATTCTTTTTGTCCGCATAAGCCTGATTGCTCCCGTTGAAGCACTTATTGACATCCGAGGAAATACAGAGCTTGCCTTTGTTGATCTGATAGGTATCACTGACGATATTGAAACTCCGGTCGATGATCTGAATACGGCTCAAAAACACACCGGCCACTTCTTCAGCCAGCGCATCGATCTGGTTTTCCTGCCCATTCGTCTGGTTATTGATATCTTTTGCGAAATAGGAACTCAGCACAGAAAACTGTGCACTCACATTTTTCTTTCTGGTATCTATGACCGTGCTTTCTGCCACATTCATGACCACAAATTCCAGAATGATCAGCGGGATGATCCCGCAAACGATAATGATAAATAAGATTCGAAAACGGAGACTCTCGAAGAAGATCTTACTACGCTTTAAAATAGTAACCCACTCCCCACTTCGTATTTACATATTTCGGCTCTATCGGATTATCTTCGATCTTTTCGCGCAGCCTTCTGACATGCACATCCACTGTCCGCACATCTCCCGGGTATTCATATCCCCAGACGATGCTGAGCAGCTGTTCTCTGCTGTAAACTTTATTCGGGTTATTCACCAGAAGCTCAAGGAGGTCGAACTCCTTGGCTGTCAGATTCACTTCTTTATCTTTGATGAAGACTCTTCTTGCTTCCAGATCCATACGAAGATCATTTTTCACGATCTCACCAGGTGTCTCCGCAAAATTCCCGCGTTTGCTCCTGCGGAACATAGCCTTGATCCTCGCCTTGACCTCCAGAATATTGAACGGTTTGGTGATATAATCGTCAGCACCATACTCCAGGCCAAGGATCTTATCCATATCCCCGCCTTTTGCCGTCAGCATGATGATCGGCATATTGGAAAACTCTCGAATGGCCTTACAAACTTCAAATCCATCCATCTTCGGCAGCATGATGTCCAGAAGCACGACATCATATTCCGTTTTTCTGGCCATGGACAGCGCTTCTTCTCCGTCATACGCACATTCCACATCCATGCCATCCTGCTCCAAAGAGAATTTGATTCCCTTCACGATCAGCTTCTCATCATCTACGACCAATACTTTACTCATCTCTACACCTTTATGAAATCCTTGATCCGCTCATAAGAGCCATCCTTAATGCCTGACACATTCTTTATGTCTTCGACACTGGCAAAATCTCCGAACTCTTCCCGGTAAGCAATAATTGCTTCTGCCTTTAAGTCACCTATCCCCGGCAATGTTTTCAGTTCTTCCCGCGATGCCGTGTTAATGTTTATACGGCCATCCGCTGCCTTGTCAGAAGTCTCTTCCGTAAACCCTTCCGCCACATCTTTCCTGCTTGGAATGTAGATCTTTTCTCCATCCGTCACTACTTCTGCAAGATTAATGGCATCTCCGGCAGCATCCTCTGTAAGTCCACCCGCTAAAGCAACCGCCTCATGGATCCGGGATCCTTCGTCCAGATAATACACGCCCGGGACCGAAACACTCCCGCAGACATGCACGCATACTCTTAAAAGAGTCTCCCCCGGTTCCTCCAACGAAGTACTTTCTGTCTCTGCCTCTGACGCAGCTTCCGTTACCGCAGTCTTGTTCCCGGGGTTCCTGGTCATACAACTGAAAACAATGCCTGCTGCCACAAAACACAGCACTGCAAGCAATATTTTTATCGTGTTTCTATTATTCATGTTCTCCTCCATCATACCTGATAGAAAAGAACCTCTGACCAAAGTATTTTACAAAATCTTTACGTTAACCGCAACACTTTCGTAACAATTTTGTCAATTTTTATTCTTTTTTCCTTCGTTCCGGAACATCAGAATATCATGAACTCCGCTTTGGAAAGTGCTCAGTTCCGAAGTGACCTCTCCACCGTTCCAGATATTGTTCAGCAGAGTTTTCAGGTCCTTCCACATCTCCTCCGTTTCGATCAGTTTCGGAAGATTTCCGGAAAGTTCATACTGCGCATAAACATCCGCCAAACCTTTTTCCCGATAAGAAAGACGTGCACAACTCATATATCCGGTCGCGTCATAAATGAGATCTGCTTTATCATAGGTCATGAATTTTGCCAGCTCAGCGGCAAGATTTGGATCTGCGCAGCCCGGATTGACACAAACACACCAATTTGCGGAAAGTGTTTTCGTATCCAGTTTATCGTTCAGTTTCGGCATATCACAGATCACATAGTCCGTCCCGGCCTTATTCAGTGCCGCGATCGAGCGGCAGTTCAGGATCGCCATCTGGCTCCTGCCGAAAGCGAAACTGTTTTCCGCAAGATCATATGTCATGGTGTTCATGTCGATATTCAGATTGGCACTTAATTCCTGATAGAAATAAGCCGCCTCCAGAAGATCTTCGCTATAGACATTGAAGATATCTGCATTATCCCCGTTTACCCCGCCCAATTCCAGATAAGCGCCAATAAACGGATAATTGCTGAGCACATCTTCCACGCTGTAAAGCATAACCATATCCAGATCTGATTCCGCATCCTTCACGAAAGAAGCGGACAGACTCTCGATCTCTGCAAATGATTCCGGCGCCTTATCGATCAACTTTCGGTTATAGACAAAAAATGCGGTATCAAAACAAAGCGGATATGCCACCATCCTGCCGTCATAGATCACAGACGATAGTGCATTCCTGGAATAATTCCGAAGAGAATATGTTTCGGTATCTGCATTCACTCTTGCAGTACCGCCCAGATAGGCTTCTTCCAGCCTGGAAGTCTCAGTGATGTAAATATCCGGTGTTTCTCCCTTGGCATTATTCAGGGTATTGATATTCTCAAAGAATGCGACAGCAGAAACATATCTGCAGTCGATTCGGAGTCCGGTATTCTTGAAATACTCATTTTTGATCAGCGTGACATAATCCGTCAGACTCTCATCGTAGTACCAGAGGATGAGGTCATGGCGTTCCGTGATTTCGTCTCCGGCGCGCTGCTCCGTGGAATCCGCAAAACTCGGCCGGACCGCCCTGGCGATCAGTACAATGACTGCTGCCAGGACAACCATGATCAGTATTCGAATCGCATAATTCCGGATGGTTCTTTTCATCAGTCTTCGATCACAACTTGTTCTTCTTTATCGGATTTCTTTGTCCCCGGTTTGGTCCAGGACATATAATCACATTCCGGATAGCCTTCACAGCCATAGTATCTTCTGCCCTTTTTCGTTTTACGGATGATCAGTTCCTTCCCGCATTTCGGACAGACAGCGCCTGCTTTTTCCACAATGGACATCGTATTCCGACACTCTGGAAATCCCGGGCATGCCAGGAATTTTCCATGCGGACCAAACTTAATGACCATGTTCCTTCCGCATTTATCACAAATGACATCGGTCTCTTCATCTTTTACCTTGATCCTGGTCAGTTTTGAGCGCGCCTCATCGATGGATTCTTTCAGACCCGGGTAAAACTCTCTCAGGACTTTCTTCCATTCCATTTCGCCTTCTTCGATCTTATCCAGTTTTTCTTCCACTTTCGCGGTAAAGGTGATGTCCACGATATCCGGGAAAGCCGTGACCATGATATCATTGACAACTTTTCCGAGTTCCGTGACGACCAGATTCTTCTTTTCTTTTCTCACATACCTTCTTGCAAGGATAGTTGTAATAGTCGGAGAATACGTACTCGGCCTGCCGATCCCCTGCTCCTCCATCGCTTTGACCAGAGAAGCCTCGGTAAAATGTGCCGGAGGCTGGGTATAATGCTGCGACGGGTCATATTGCACGCCGTCAATCATCGCATCATCCGTCAGATTCGACACGACATTGTTCTTTTCTTCCTTTTCATCATCCGCTGACGTATACACGCGCATGAAGCCATCGAAAGTCTGCTTGGAAGCCGTTGCCTTGAACACGTAGTCGCTGACGCAGAAATTGATCGCCGTGACTTCAAACTTTGCGTTTGTCATCCTGCTAGCGACAAACCGTTTCCAGATGAGCTGATACAGTCGGAAATTATCTCTGTCCAGTTTACTTTTCAACTGATCCGGGGTAACCGTGATATCCGTCGGACGGATCGCCTCATGGGCATCCTGAATCTTGCTGCCCTGCTTCCCAGGTGCTTTGACATAACTCACATATTCTTTGCCGTAGTTTGCTCCTATATAAGCCTGTGCAGATGCAAGCGCCTCATCCGACACCCGGACGGAGTCTGTACGCAGGTAAGTAATATGACCGCTTTCATACAATTGCTGTGCGATCCGCATCGTCTTCTGCGTGGAGAAATTAAGTGCTTTGGAAGCTTCCTGCTGCAACGTAGATGTCACAAACGGGAACGGTGATTTCTTTTCTCTCGGGGAATGCTTGATCTCATCAATGCGCATCTCTTTTCCATCGATCTGCTTCATGATCTGATCCAGCTCATCCTTATTATGAATATCGATCTTTCCGTATGCCGTCCCGAAAAACCTTGCAACGATCGGTTTCTTTTCCCCATGGATCGAAACAAGCGCATCTAATAGCCAGTATTCCTCCGGAATGAACCGGTCGATCTCGTCGTCCCGGTCGCAGATCATGCGGAGTGCCACTGACTGTACGCGTCCCGCGGAAAGACCACGCTTTACCTTTTCCCAGAGGATCGGGCTGATTCCGTAGCCCACCAGCCGGTCCAACGCACGGCGTGCCTGCTGTGCATCCACCAGATTCATATCTATATCTCTGGAATTTTTCAATGAAGCAGCGACTGCAGGCTTTGTGATCTCGTTGAATGTGATTCTTGCTTTCTTACCATCATCCAGATTCAAAGCCTGAGCCAGATGCCAGCTGATTGCTTCTCCCTCACGGTCCGGGTCAGTTGCAAGATATACTTTCTTTGCCTCCTTCGCCAACCGTTTCAGTTCTGCCAGCGTATCGCCTTTTCCTCTTATAGTAATATATTTTGGTTCATAATCATTCTCGACATCAATGCCGAGTGTACTTTTCGGAAGGTCCCTTACATGACCTTTGGAAGCGACCACATCATAGCTGCTTCCCAGGTATTTTTTCACAGTTTTTACCTTTGCCGGGGACTCCACGATCACTAAATTTTTCGCCATTCATACATCCTCTCGTGATACATATCGCTTACAAGTTAAAATAAATACCATCATTCCGCCCTGTCTGTCAATCATTAAAAATATTTTCCGGCTGCCACGTAATAACCGGGGCTGACTTCTTTTGCCCAGCCCGACAGAGTCAGAAAAGCGATCTTTCCGGCCGCATCCTGCGGGTTCAGATCCGCTTTTTTACAGATCTCTTCCATACTCAGCGGCTCCATATCCAGTGCCTGATACAAGCGTTCCGTAACAGTATCCGCAAAGGATTTATTCTTCATCGGACCGGTGTTTCGTTCTTCAATTCCGATATTCGCAAGCAGTTCTTCCGGCGTGGTCAGAAGACCGGCTCCGTCGCGGATCAGCAGATTGCAGCTTTCACTCAAAGGGTCCGTCACACGACCCGGAAGCGCGAACACATCTTTCCCCAGATTCAGGGCATGTCCGACCGTTGTCAATGTTCCGCTGCGTTTCCTTGCTTCCATGACCAGCAATATATCACTTAAAGCAGCGATCAGCCGGTTCCGGTGCGGAAATTGCCATGCGAGCGGAGCCGTCCCTGGCAGATATTCGCTGATGATGCCGCCTCCCTGCATAAGGATCTCATAATAAAGCGATATGTTTTCCTTTGGATAGATCACATCCACTCCGCACCCAAGGACCACGAAAGTCTTTCCTCCAGCATCGAGTGCCGCCCTTGAGCAGACGGCATCAATCCCAAGCGCCATGCCGCTGATGATCTGCACATTCTGTTTCGCCAGACATTTTGCGAATTTCACCGACATGGCCCGGC
>JAFZKG010000169.1 GCA_017553695.1 Lachnospiraceae bacterium | reverse complement strand
TTCACAGGAGCGGATGTTTGAAGAAGGATTGAGAGATGCGATCGAGATCCTGAACCTGAAGGCCGGAGATAAAGTCGTGCTGACCGGCGGCGACATCAACGGATCGCCGGGTAATACCGACACGATCAAAGTCGTGACCGTATCAGAAGCGCAGACGGTGATTGTATAGCGTTCCGCTGACGAATATTGAAAATGAAATAATAAAAAACTGCCGCATTGGATGCGGCAGTTTTTGTATGAGAACCAATTATCAGTCAGTGTAATTATCAAAGTATCCCTGAATATATACAAATGGGGTGCCTTTGTCGCCGGACCCGCTGGTCAGGTCGCATAAGGATCCGAGCAGGTCGGTCAGCTGACGCGGCGTGGTGCCCTGTGTGGCCATCTGACCTTTCAGGTTGGCATCCTTTTCTTTGATCGCCTGGATCATAGCCTCTTTCAGTTCGTCACCTTTCAGATGAGCGAAGTGATTGTCTGCCAGATATTTCAGCTTCAATTCGTTCGGCTGGCCGTGCAGACCATCCGTGAAACCAGGAGAGACGACCGGATCTGCCAGCTCCCAGATTTTTCCGACCGGATCCTTAAATGCGCCGTCACCATATACCATGACTTCGATTTCCTTACCGGTCTTCTCAAGCAGGTCTGCCTGAACGCCGTTAACGAATTCCTGGCAGTTGATCGGGAACAGTTTGATTGTGTTCTCCGTTGCCTTGTTGGATCCCAGGATGCCGTAATCCGGATTGTATCCGGAGCCATCCACCGGCGCGGTCATCAGTTCATCCATGCAGAAGACACGCTCGCCGCCTGCTTCCAGGATGAGGCGTTTCGTTCTTTTGCGGGTGTGGATGTCTGCGCAGATGACATCTTTCGTGTACTCCAGGATCCGGCGCGGATTGTTCGCAAAGATGATTTCTGCCTCTGCACCTTCCTCTTCAATCAGTTCCTTGTAGTAGTTGACATAGTCAACATCAGTAAATGTATGCTTGGACTTGCCGAACATTCCCTCAAATTCTGCCTGGGTCAGAAGGGTGGTGTATGGATCCACACCGTTTTCATCCAGCAGATCAAGATCGAGAAGGTGATTGCCGACCTCGTCGCTCGGATAACTTAGCATCAGAACGACCTTCTTGCAGCCCTTTGCGATTCCTCTCAGACAGATTGCAAATCTGTTGCGGGAAAGGATAGGGAAAACTACGCCAACCGTGCCTCCACCCAGCTTATTCCGGACGTCAGTAGCCAGCTGATCTGTGGTTGCGTAGTTCCGTTCGGAACGTGCCAGGATCGACTCTGTGATAGCCAGGACATCTTTTCTGCCGACGGTAAACTCGCCTGCGTTGATGCAGTCCATTACAGTATCGACAACGATCTTACGAAGGTCATCGCCGTCTTTTACGATCGGTGCTCTCAGACCTCTTGCAACAGTTCCAACTCTTCTTTCCATTGTTTTATCTCCTTATGAAAAAATTACAAAAATAGTATAACACAAAGGCTTATAGCGGCAAAACAAAAAACGAACAGAAAAATAGACAAAATTTCATTTCGAAAAGGCCGATTTGAGGGAAAAATAACTTGTGGCAATGGAACAGGTGATAGGCTATAATATCGCTCATGAAGAAAGAAAATCTGAAAAAAGGGATCGTTGCGGGCATACCGATCGGTCTGGGATATTTTGCCGTTTCCTTCACATTTGGCATGATGGCTGTGAAGGGCGGCCTTTCTATTCTTCAGGCAGTCCTGATCTCTTTGACGAACGTGACCAGTGCCGGTCAGTTCGCCGGATTGGATATCATCTTTGCGCAGGGCTCTCTGTGGGAGATGGCGCTGACGCAGCTGACCATCAACCTGAGGTACTGCCTGATGAGTTTTTCCATTTCGCAGAAACTGGATAAGAAGTTCCCGCTTTTTCACCGTTTCTTCATGGCACACGGAATGACCGACGAGATTTTCGGCGTGAGTGCCGCATCACCGGGAAAACTCTCCCCATACTTTTTCTATGGCGCGATGCTGGTGGCAATTCCGGGATGGACGATCGGGACACTGGTCGGCGGAGTGGCCGGATCTATTCTGCCGAACATCGTGATCAGCGCACTGAGCGTTGCCATTTATGGCATGTTCCTGGCGATCATCATCCCGCCGGCAAAGAAGAACAAGACGCTGATCTGGGTCATCCTGCTGGCGATGGCACTGAGTGCATGCTTTACGTACATTCCGGGCGTGAATAAGATCTCCAGGGGCTTCACGATCATTATCGTGACGGTAGTTGTGGCGGTTCTGGCCTCCATCGTAAGACCAATCAAGGATGAGGAGGAAGAGGCATGAGCGTTTATCTTTACATGATCGTCATGGCCATCGTGACCTACCTGATCCGTATGCTGCCACTGGTCCTTGCCAGGAAAGAGATCAAGAGCAAGTTTATCAAATCGTTTTTATATTACGTGCCGTATGCATGTCTGGCGGCGATGACGTTCCCGGCGATCCTGAGCTCGACGGACTATCTGATCAGTGCCATCGTGGGATTCGCTGTCGCCATCTTGCTGGCATATCTGGAAAAGAGTATGATCCTAGTGGCGCTGGCTGCGTGTGCAGCTGTGTTTGTTTGCGAGCAGATCATCCGCTGGATCGCATAGAGGAGGAATGTTATGACGAAGGTGGTTCGATATAAACTTCAGGAAAAACCGAAAAAGAAAAAAGGGCCAGTTGCGAAAGCATTTACCGTGATCGGGATCGTGATCGCGGCAATTATTGTGATTGCGCTTGGCTATTTCGCATATGTTTTCATCAGTTATCATCGGATCGAGGATAATCTGGTAATCGTTCCGTATGGGACGACAGAGACAGAGAGCATTGCTGCCGGGAAAGAATTGACGATCACCAGTTATAACATCGGGTTTGGCGCATACAGCGATGATTACACATTCTTCATGGACGGCGGGAAGGAAAGCTGGGCATTTTCCAAAGAAGCCGTTTATGAGAACATCGACGGGGCAATGGGCGTGATCGAAGAACAGAAGCCGGATATCGCGCTCTTTCAGGAAGTCGATTATGACGGGACCCGGTCCTACCACGTGGATGAAGTCGCGCTGGTGCAGGATGCAATGTGGGATTTTGGTCAATATGCAGCCCTTTTCGCGCAGAACTATGACAGCCCGTTCCTGATGTATCCGATCACACAGCCTCATGGTGCGAACAAAGCCGGTATCATGACCTTCTCCAAGGCGGAGATGTTTGACGGCGTCAGGCGCAGTTTGCCGATCGAAGAAGGCCTTTCCAAGGTGTTGGATCTGGACCGCTGTTATTCCAAGGTTAGGATACAGGTCGACAATGGCAAGCAGCTTGTCATCTACAACATGCATCTTTCGGCTTATACCTCAAAAGCGGAGACAGCGGAGACGCAGCTTTCCATGGTCGTTCAGGATATGCAGGAAGAATATGACAAAGGCAACTACTGCATCGCCGGTGGTGACTTCAACCGTGATCTTCTGGGCAATTCACCGGAGATCTTCCACACAGCCGTGTTGGAAGACAATTGGGCTCAGCCGGTGAATATGTCACTCTTTACGGATGATATCACGCTGGTGGCACCATTCCAGGAGGCAGACATGATCGCCAGCTGCCGAAATCCGAACAAGCCGTATGAAGAAGGGGATTTTGTAGTCACCGTTGACGGTTTCATCGTATCTGCAAATGTGGAAGTGACCTATGCTAACGTTATAGATGCAGGTTTCCGGTATTCAGACCACAATCCGGTGCTTATGACATTTAAACTGGAAAAATGAGATGCTTTGCGAGGATGTGTGATTGGTAACGCACGACCTTGCCAAGGCTGACCGCGAGTTCGAGCTTAAATCTATGGATCGAGTAAAAGGACATTCGAAAGGATGTCCTTTTTTGCATAAAGAGAGCTAAACAGACCTTGTCAGCAGTTTCTGTTTTTCATTTCTCAACAGCAATACCAATGATTCCATCTCTGTTGAGAAATCCGCCATTTTGGAACTTCAGACAATGGGATTATCGGTTGAAAAGGACTCTTTTTCAGACCATTCTCAACAGTAGTGCCAATGCGGCTATCTCCGTTGAGAAAAAATCGGTTTTTTCTCAACGCATTAAACAGGAGAGGGCACGCCGTTGAGAATGCAGGACAATAAGGCCTTTTTCAGGGTAAAAAAGACCCCAATTCCCATCAATTGGAGGTGATTCCTCAACAGATTAAGCAGGAATGGATCCGTTGTTGAGAATTGGTGCACCTGACGCCTGCAATATTCAAAACTCCTTTCATATAATAGGACTTAGAAACTTTCTGGCCATCCTTCGAACTCTGTCTATTGCTCAATCAAACTCTGTCAATCGCGTAATCAAAAAACCGTTGACAAACATCCGCGCATAAGGTACACTCTTTTTTGCGTCAAGCGACGCACTTGCGATAGTGGCGTAGTTGGTAACGCGCGACCTTGCCAAGGTCGAGACCGCGGGTTCGAGCCCCGTCTATCGCTCT
>JAFZKG010000168.1 GCA_017553695.1 Lachnospiraceae bacterium | reverse complement strand
TATTGACATCCTTGAATTCCCGGTAAACGGAAGCGAACCGGACGTAAGCCACCTGATCCACATCCTTCAGGGCGTCCATGACGATCTCACCGATGGTGCTGCTCCTTACTTCCGAAGTTCCCAATGAATAAATCTGGGTCTCTATGTCATCGATCAGCTGCTCCAGGCGTGTTGCGGAAACCGGACGCTTGTAGCATGCCCGAAGGACACCCTTCTCGATCTTCGTCCGGTCATAAGCCTCCCGGTTATTGTCTTTTTTAATGACGATCAGCGGGATGGTCTCTATTTTTTCGTATGTGGTAAATCTTCTCTGGCAGCGCTCGCATTCCCGGCGGCGACGGATAGCCGTCCTGTCTTCATTTGGACGGGAATCCAGAACCTTCGTATCAACGCATCCGCAAAACGGGCATTTCATGCAGATTGCCTCCGTTTCTGTTTATTCAGAGTGATTATACCATATATAGCGTTTGATGGCAAACAAAACCCACAATGTATAGCAGAAAAGTTGATTAAAACAGCTGGAAGAGCTTCTCTTTGATGGCTGAACGTTTTTCCGGATCGTCTGTCAGTTCATCCAGCGTTTTTGTCAGGAGTTCCGGGCCGGCATTTTGAAGCTGTTCCGCAAGGGACGGATCCACCTCTTCCACGATTGCCAACGATTCCGCGTACTTCAGGATGTCGCCTGCGAGACTGTTATCATGAAACAGATGCAGATAATCCTTCGTCGGCTGATAAGTAAAATCATAGATTCCTCCAGAAAGGAGCTGTTCCTTCAATGAATCCTCGCTGCAGTCCGGCATAAGCACCTTCGCCTGGGTCCCTTCCGGGATCTCAATATGCATCTTGAGCATTCCGTCTTCGGTCACTTCCCAATCTGACTGTATCACGCCTTTCGGAGACTGATAGTCGCATGCCGAATAAATGAGTCTGGAGTCCGGATGCGGGCTGATCAGGATCTTTTCAAAGCCTGGTTCCAGTGCCCTGATCCCATTCACATAAGAAAACAGGAATTCCGCCGCTCTTTCATTGTTTCCATCCGCAGTATCATCGGCATCCATCAGAAAACGGTATGCCAGTTCACATTCCCCGCAGTCAGCCAGAACCATGCTCAGATCGTTCCGTCCGATTGGACCGCATTTGATCTGATAGCAGTCTTTCTTCAGCCGTTTTCGGAAATCCTCCATCAATTTTTCTTTGTCTTCATAGAGTCCGCTGCGCAGCGCAAGCACGTAAGCTGTCTGCGTATCCTCCGCCATTCTGCCGGAGCGCGTGAAGTATTCGTCCAGAAATGCTTCTTTGATCTTTTCCGAAAGAGTCTCAAACCGTTCCCTATCATCCTCACGGTTCAGAGTTGCTGCTGCCTGTGCGCCAATCTTTGCTGATTCATAATAATACACAGTCGTGATGAAGGAACCCTCTGTCTCCTCGCCCTTGATGCCCTTGCACGGTATGAGATAGCGTTCTTCCGAATCCTCTTTTGAAACATAACTGACCACATCTTTAATCAGATCATAGTTCTCTTCCAGGATTGCAGGATCTCCATACATCTCGTACAATGTCCAAATACCTTTTACTGCCTCACCGCTATGGATACAGCATCTGGAAGTATTCCCGTCATTCGGAATATAAGCCGGGATGGCTTTCTCATTCGCGATCTGTGCCTTACGCAGTTCACGGAAGTATTGCATCAGTACCTCTTTTGCGTTCGCGGAATAGCAGATCGTCCGGATGTTGGCGCAGAGGTCCGCAGTCTTGATCTGCACTTCCTGTTCCTTTTCTGTCTGTGCTTCTTCTGTCTCTGGCGTTTCTGCCGGTTCTTCCGTTGCAGCCGGCTCCGTCTTCTTCAGGAAGTTCTTCAGTTCTCCGATCAGTCCCTCTGCGGCGGCAATATTTTCTGCAGCGATCGCATTCAGACTCCCCTCGGATGTCTCTACAAAACCGCACTGCCCATATTCCTGCTTCGGGAGTGCTTCTGGTTCCTCGGCCATGTCTTCCGGGATATCTTCTGAATCCTCAACTGATTCTGCAACTTCCGGCAGTTCTTCTGCTATTTCTTCTGCTTCAGCAGTTTCGACTGTTTCTTCTACTGCCGCTTCTTCTATTCCAGCAGTTTCTTCCGTTTCTGCTTTCGCCACTTCATCTGTATCACTGAGCACGTATCCCGTAAACAATGCCGGATCCGGTTGTCCGTCCCAACCAGTCAGTTTCACATAACGGCCGGTAAACAGTGCAAAATGAGGTGACACTAATTCAGATATGCCGTCAGAAACATACACAAATGTATTCTCATTCTCCGTAAAGGATCCCGGATCCTCCGAGAAGGAGAACGTCACTTTCTTTCCTTCCGAAAGATCCGACTGAAAAGAAACAAAGCCGGTAAAACTCTGTCCGAAATCCAGAACGGATCCCTCTCCGTCTTCTGCCGGAAGGATACTCTGAACCGGCAATTCCTCCCGCGTGAACATCGGCGCGGATTGCCGTTCTGTCAGAGGGATGTCAAGATCAAGAATAATCGCATCCTTATCCGGATTCTCTTTTCCGATCCAAAGTGTCCGGTCAAAAATCTCAAATCCTTCGATACGGTTGCTTTGGATGTCAGAAGCATAGTAACCCCAGGTCTCATCCGTACCAATCGTAATGACCGGAGCGTCCTCTTGCTGCTCTTCCGCCTCTGTTTCTTCTGCCAGAGCCTCCTCTATTGCTACGGCGATCTCTTCTTCCGCCGCTTCCTCGAAGGCAGGTTCCTCCTCGAGAAATTCTTCAATTGTTTCTTCAATAACTTCTTCCGGCTCGACAGCCGCTTCTTCGATGACTTCTTCCGCCTCGACAGCCACTTCTTCGATGGCTTCTTCCGCTTCTTCAGTTGCTTCCTCAATCACTTCCTCTGGCTGCGATTCATCTCCTATCATTTCGTCCAGGAGTGAATCAAATTCATCGTCCAGGAAGTCATCTTCCAAGGCTGCTTCCGCCTGTGGTGCATCCCCTTGCGATTCCTCCTGCTCCGCAAAATCAAACGAAACCTGTCCGTCGATATCATCATACCAGGCACGTTCCTGTGGTGTCAGTTCAGAATAATCACCCGAAATCTCCGCTGCGATCGCATTCGCCAGACCATCCACATCTTCAGGAAGCTCATCTTCAAAGGAAAAATCATCAACGACATCTGCCAGGATATCATCCAGCTGCTTC
>JAFZKG010000167.1 GCA_017553695.1 Lachnospiraceae bacterium | reverse complement strand
GGAAAAAGCAGATATCCTGATCATTGGCGGCGGTATGGCTTATACCTTTATCAAAGCTAAAGGCGGAAAGATCGGGAAATCACTTCTGGAAGAGGATTATCTGGATTACGCGAATGAGATGGTGAAGAAAGCCGAAGAAAAAGGAGTCAAACTTCTTCTTCCGGTAGATACCGTGATTGCATCAGAGATTTCGAACGATGTACCTTTTGAGACAGTCGACATTATGGAGATCCCGGAAGATATGATCGGAGTAGATATCGGCGAAAAGTCCGTCCAGCTGTTTGCAGATGCGCTGAAAGAGGCAAAAACCGTGATCTGGAACGGACCAATGGGTGTCTTTGAAGTTCCTAATTTTGCAAATGGAACCAAAAAGATCGCCCAAGTTCTGGCTGATCTGGATGCCATCACGATCGTAGGTGGAGGAGACAGTGCTGCAGCAGTCAGCGAACTCGGATATGGAGATCAGATGACATGGATCTCCACCGGTGGCGGCGCCTCTCTGGAGTTTTTAGAGGGTAAAGAACTTCCAGGAATCACTGCTATTCAGGATAAGTAATAAACTATTTGCCGCGGCGGGACGCCAAGCGGTTTCTCGAAAAAAACATTGCGTGAGCAGTTTTTTGAGAGAAACCCGCTGCCGAGGTTCACGCCGCGGAACAAGGGAGATATTAGTTATATGCGAAGAAAAATCATTGCCGGCAACTGGAAAATGAATAAAACGCCTTCAGAAGCAGTAAAACTGATCAAGACACTGGTTCCGCTTGTCAATGACAGTGACTCGGACGTGGTGTTCTGTGTTCCGTTTGTGGATATACCATATGCGATCGATGCGCTGAAAGGGACCAATATTGCTATCGGAGCTCAGAACATGCATTGGGAAGAAAAAGGGGCGTATACCGGGGAAATTGCAGCCGATATGCTGTATGAACTCGGGGTGGAATATGTTATCATCGGTCATTCTGAACGCAGGCAATATTTCGCTGAAACGGATGAATCAGTTAATAAAAAGATCTTGAAAGCTTTTGAATATGAACTGATCCCGATCATCTGCTGTGGTGAAACGCTGGAACAGCGGGAAGACGGCATTACGCTGGATCTGGTAAAAAGCCAGATCACGAAGGCATTCGCAAATGTAACTGCTGAAGATGCCGTAAAAGCAGTTATTGCTTATGAGCCGATCTGGGCGATCGGAACCGGGAAAGTTGCCACGAAAGAACAGGCCCAGGAAGTATGTGCCTATATCCGAATGGTGATCGGCGATCTGTATGGGCAGGAAGTAGCATCAGAAATACGGATCCAGTATGGAGGTTCCGTAAATGCCGATAACGCAGCCGAACTTTTCTCTATGCCGGACATTGACGGTGGTCTGGTCGGCGGAGCTTCTCTGAAGGAAGATTTTGCTGGAATCGTCCATTTTAATGAAAAATAAGGTATAATCAGTCGCATGGTCAGTTATATCAAGGGCATCGTAGCCCAGATCAATGAGAATCATATCGTTTTGGACAACCATGGCATCGGTTACCAGATCCAGATGCCCCTGTCCTCCATGTACTCCCTGAAAGAAGGGGAGGAAGTGACAGTCCATACCTATATGGCATTCGGCAAGGATGATATTTCACTTTGCGGGTTTGTTTCGCGGAGTGAGCTGGAGATGTTCAAACTATTATTAAAAGTCAGCGGGATCGGACCAAAAGGTGCGCTGAACATCCTTTCTGGCGTAAATGTCGACACACTGAAAATGGCAATCGCTTCCGGAGATGATAAATTGATCGCTGCATCCAAAGGAATCAGTGCCAAAACCGCGCAGAAGATCATCGTGGAATTGAAGGGAAAAGTTAACAAAGAACTGCTTTCCGGAGGCATCAATGTTACCTTGCCGACGTCCAATGAAGATACGCGTGTCAGTGAGGCAATCAGCGCGGTTGTTGCAACCGGATTTGACCGTACCAGCTGTGTACGCGCTTTGGCAAATATCGAAATTACCGAAAATATGACAGTGGATGAGATCATAGACCTTATCTTTGCGAACATTACTTTTTAACACATTTGTCACAAAAAATAGATAAAATCAGTTTCTGTTATGGCAAAAGATGCAATCAATACCAATTTGATCATGGAAGAAAAAGAGGTCGAGAACAATCTGCGTCCGCAGAACTTCGACACCTATATCGGGCAGGAAAAGATCAAGAACAATCTGAAGATCTATATTCAGGCTGCAAATGAGCGGAATGAGCCGATCGATCATGTTCTTTTGTATGGGCCTCCGGGTCTGGGCAAGACGACATTAGCGGGCATCATTGCAAATGCCATGGGCAGGAGTATGAAGATTGTGTCCGGTCCGGCAATTGAATATCCGGGTGAGATCCTGGCGATCATCAAACAGCTCCCGAAAGGTGGTGTGCTGTTTGTCGATGAGATCCACCGTCTCAGCAAGCCGGTGGAAGAAGCCTTGTATTCCGTTATGGAAGACTTTGCGTTTGATGCTGTCATAGAAAATGGTGAACAGACGACTGTCCGGCGGATCAATCTGGACCGTTTTACATTAATAGGAGCCACTACGCGTGCCGGGCTCTTATCGGCCCCTCTGCGCGACCGTTTTGGCATCATCCACAGGATGGAATATTATGAACCGGAAGAGCTGGCTCAAATTGTCATCAATTCCGCGCAGAAGCTGTCCATCGATAAGATCGATCAGACCGGAGCTCTGGAGATTGGAAATTGTTCCCGTGGAACGCCTCGTATTGCAAATCGGATCCTTCGCCGTGTACGTGATTACGCCCAGGTGAAAGCAGATGGAAATATAACGAAGGATATTGTTGATGAGACACTTTCATTACTTGATATCGATCAGAAAGGTCTTGATCTGACAGATCGTAATATTCTTCTTACGATGATCAATAAGTTCAATGGAGGGCCGGTTGGCCTGGATACACTTGCTGCTGCAATCGGGGAGGATCCCGGCACGATCGAAGACGTGTACGAGCCTTATCTGGTGAAGTGCGGATTTATCAACCGGACTCCAAGAGGTAGAGTTGCGACGGATCACGCTTATTCCCATTTGCAGATCCCAAAACCGCAGCCGTGATCATATGACTGAAATCCTTTTAACAGGCACAAAATATCTGATCATTGTTTTGTTTGCCTATTTCGTATATATATCTTTCCGCGTTCAGCGTGACGTGCCCGAAGAAAAGAAAAAAAGCAGTTATCTTCTGCAGAGAATCTTTTTGCTGCTTATTCATGCACTGGCGCATCTTTGTATCTGCATCAATATCGCCATTGATCCGGAAATCCCGCTTACCATTCCGAAAGTACTGGGCTTTTATGCTAGTCAGCTCGCGTATCTGATCCTGATGTCATGCGTGGTCCCGAAAGTGGTTGCGCTTGGAAAAGGAATCAACAACGTGCTATGCATGTTTCTGGCGATCGGATTTATCTTCCAGACGAGATTGGATTTTGACACTTCGGTCCGGCAGTTCTTTATCCTTTTGTTCGGCACGGTGGCGTTCCTGATTTTTGTCTTTTTTTGCAAACGGGCGAAATTCCTGCGTAATCTCACATGGATCTATTGCATTTTGGGAATGGCACTCCTTTTGCTGGTATTTGTACTTGCCAACGTTACGAAAGGAGCGAAACTGGCGCTTGATTTTGGATTCTTTTCCTTCCAGCCGATGGAGTTTGTCAAAATCCTGTTTGTCATGTTTGTGGCATCAGCCTTCCATAAAGCCAATAATACAAAAACCGTGATCATAACTGCAATCTGTGCGGCGATCCATGTTTTGATCGTGGTATTTTGCCGCGATCTCGGTTCTGCGCTGATCCTTGCCGTGATTTATGTTCTGATGCTATATGTTGCTACAAAGAAAAAAATGTATCTGCTGATCGGAACCGGTGGGTTCCTTGCAGCTGCTTTTGCGGCATATCATTTATTCAGCCATGTCCGGGTACGTGTTCAGGTATGGCTGGATCCTTGGTCCGATATTGATAATAAAGGCTATCAGATTGCGCAGTCGCTTTTTGCGATCGGAACTGGTGGATGGCTTGGTTCAGGTATTTTCCGTGGTGCACCACATACGATACCTGTCGTTTCCAATGATATGATCTTCTCAGCGATCGCGGAAGAAATGGGCGGGATTTTTGCGATTGTCCTGATCCTGCTTTGTCTTTGCTTTATTTTAATGATGCTTCGTGTCGCGATCCGCGTAAACAATACGTTTTATAAACTGCTTGCTTTTGGCCTGGCGACCTCATATGCGGTACAGGTTTTCCTGACCATTGGAGGAGCCATTAAATTTATCCCTCTGACCGGTGTGAATCTTCCGTTTATTTCCAGCGGTGGGAGTTCCTTACTGGCATCTATGGTCTTCATCGGTATCATACAGGCGTTGTATGTCATTTCTGAGGCTGATGTGGAACGGGAAAGGGAAATGATTGCTGAAGGGGCAGATCTATCCGAATTCGACGGATTCGAGCTTCTGAAGACATTCCGCGAGGAAGAAGAACAGCGGGAAGAATTGAATGAAAAACAGGGACCGAAGATCAGACAGATCGATCCGCATGATTTTTAAATGAACGTCAACAGAGAACGAAAAAAAATAAATAAGACACGACGCAAGATCAATCAGGGCAGAATGATCAATCAGGACATCCTGAAGATCGCAGTCTTTTTCTGCATCCTGACAGCAGGTCTGATCGTATATTTTTGCTTTTTTCTGACATTCCGATCAAGTGCTGTCATCAATAACCAGTATAATAAACGCTCAGATAATTTCAAAAAGATCATACAGCGTGGGACAATCTACAGCAGCGACGATACACCTTTGGCTTACACGCAGATGACAGATACCGGGGAAGAGAGGATCTATCCTTATGGTAATGCTTTTGCGCAGGTTGTCGGATACGAGGCAAATGGAGGGCTTGGGCTGGAATCGTCATATAATTATTATCTGCTGACTTCCCATACGAATATGTTTGAAAAGATCTCGCATGAATTCAAAGGGGAAAAGAATCCGGGTGACAGCATTCATACAACATTGGATCTTCCAATGCAGCTTTACGTGAATGACATATTATCTGGACTGAAAGCCTCTGCGATCTGCATTGATCCGGATACCGGACGCATTCTGGTAGATGTTTCAAAGCCGGATTTTGATCCGAATGAGATCGAAGAGATCTGGGATGAAATTATAGAAGACGAAGATAACAGCCCGCTTGTCAACCGAGTCACACAGGGACAGTATACGCCTGGTTCCACATTTAAGATATTTACACTTCTGGAGTATATCCGTGAGAATCCGGATTATTTCAATTATCAATACGATTGTGCCGGGATACTGAAACAGGATGGGTATTCCATGAGCTGTAACGACCAGACGCCACATGGGCAGGAGTCCCTGAAAGAAGCTTTTGCGTATTCCTGCAACCTGGCGTTTGCTGATATCGGACTGAAATTGGATCTGGATCGATTTATAGCGAATAACAATGATCTGCTATTCAATCAGGACCTGCCAGTTGATATTGCATATAACAGTGCAACATTTGCTTTAAAGAAAACAGATTCTGATTTCATGGTAATGCAGACAGCATTTGGACAGGGACAGACCATGACCAGTCCGCTGCATTTATCATTGGTCATGTGCGCTTTTGCAAACAACGGTGTATTGATGACACCTCATTTTGTGACGCATATAACAAGTCCGTCAGGCGCTACAGTAAAGAAATGGAAAGATAAAGAATATAAGCGGCTTTTTTCGGAAAACGAAACTAATATCATGAATGAGTATTTGCGTTCAGTTGTCACACAGGGTACTGCTTACGTCCTTTCTTATGAGGACTATACAGCTTATGGAAAGACCGGAACAGCAGAGACCAAGAGCAATAAGGACGAGAACATCGATCTTTCCTTCTTTGTCGGTTATGCAGAAAAGGATGGACAAAAACTGGTCGTTTGTGTCAATATTGAAGACACGAGACTGACAGGTATGAGCGCAGTCGATTATGCGCACCTGATTTTCAATTATTATTTTTATTAATGATAGAGGTATAAGCAATGATTTACAGTATGACCGGTTTCGGCAGGGCGGAATATTCAGATCCGGATAAAAAATTCACGGTTGAGATCAAATCCGTGAACCACAAGTATTTTGATCTGAATGTCAAAATGCCGCGAAAGTTTAATCTGTTTGAAAGTGATATCCGTAATCTCCTGAAAGAATATGCATCCAGGGGCAAGATCGATCTTTATATCTTTTATGAAGATCTGTCTGAAGGCGGTAGCATATTAAGATATAATAAGGCTTTAGCCGAAGAGTATTACCGTTACTATAAGCAGATCCAGGAGGATTTTTCTATCGATGACGATATCCGAACCTCTACAATCGCACGTTCTATGGACGTTCTGGTTCTGGAAGAGCAGGAGATCGATGAAAATGAAATGTGGACGATGCTTGAAAAGACATTGAGAGAAGCATTTACAGCGTTTCGCAGCGCAAGAGAAAAAGAAGGAGAAGCGCTGAAACAGAATATTCTGGATAAGCTGGATGAAATGACCGGGCATGTCTCGTTTATCGAGGAACGACTGCCGCAGATCATTACGGAATACCGTGCGAAACTGGAAGAAAAGGTGAAGGATTTCCTTGCAAACAGCCAGATCGATGACGGACGGATCGCTGCAGAAGTAACGATGTATGCAGATAAGATCGCTGTCGATGAAGAACTTGTCCGCTTATCCACTCATATCAAGCATATGCGTGATATTCTCGAAAAAGGTGGTGAGACCGGAAGGAATCTGGATTTCATTGCACAGGAAATGAACCGGGAATCCAATACGATCCTTTCCAAATCCAATGATATTGACATCACGAACAGGGGCATCGAACTGAAGACCTGCATCGAAAAGATAAGGGAACAGGTCCAGAATATTGAATAAAGGGGAACAAATGGACAAAGGTGTATTAGTTGTTGTATCCGGACTTTCCGGGGCCGGTAAGGGTACGATCTGCAAACGTCTACTGGAAAAATATCCGGATTATGTTCTGTCTGTATCTGCAACAAGCCGGAAGCCGCGAAAAGGCGAAGAAAACGGTCGCGAATATTTCTTCATAACGAAAGAAGAATTTGAAGAAATGATCCGGGATGGGAAGCTTCTGGAATATGCGCGATATGTGGAGAATTATTACGGCACTCCGCGGGAATGGGTCGAGCAGCAGCTTGAAAGTGGTAAAAACATCATATTGGAGATTGAACTTCAGGGCGCTTTTCAGGTTCGGGAGAAGATTCCGGACGCAGTTCTTATTTTCATCCTTCCTCCGGATATGGATGAATTGAAACGCCGTCTCATTAACCGGGGCACCGAAACAATGGAAGAGATTGAAAAACGCCTGGAACGGGCTGTGGAGGAAATGGCATTCATTCCGGAATATGATTATGTGATCGTAAATGATGAGGTTGAAAAATCCGTAGACATGTTGCATAATATAGTTCGTTCTGAAAAGGAAAAAGAGTCAGAAGAAGGAGAATGATACCATGTTACATCCGTCTTATACAGACTTAATGGACGCATTAAACAGTGAAGTGGAAAACGGGGAACAGCCGGTTGTGCAGAGCCGTTATTCCATTGTTATGGCAGCTTCCAAGAGAGCTCGCCAGTTAGTTGACGGAGCAGAGGCTCTGGTCGATGATCCGTCCGCAAAGCCGTTATCCACCGCGATCGAAGAGATCTATTCTCAGAAGGTCAGGATTCTGAATAACGACGATGAAGAAGAATAAACTGTTCTTTGTATCACTTGGATGTGATAAGAATAGGGTCGATTCTGAAAGAATGCTGGGGCTGCTCGAAGCTGCCGGCTTTTCTTTTACTGATGACGAATTTGAAGCAGATGTGATCGTGGTAAATACCTGCTGTTTCATAGAAGATGCCAAGATGGAATCCATTGATATGATCCTTGAGATGGCAGCCATGAAAACAGAAGGAAAATGCAGAAAACTGATCGTGGCCGGATGCTTATCCGAACGCTACCGGGATGAGATATTATCTGAATTTCCGGAAGTAGATGCATATATCGGAACATCCGATCTGACGGAAATCCTTACAGTTTGTAAACTTGATGATGAAGATATTACTTCTATTCCGATTCCGGGGAGGATCATAACAACTCCCGGTCACTATGAGTTTCTGAAGATCGCGGAAGGATGTAATAAATATTGTACCTATTGTATAATCCCATATATTAGATCGGAAGAGCACACGTCTGAACTCCAGTCACAAGACGGAATCTCG
>JAFZKG010000166.1 GCA_017553695.1 Lachnospiraceae bacterium | reverse complement strand
GATTGACCCGGCAAGCCGGGAACGGATCAATGCATTGATTGTCCGGCAATGGTATACCATGCAGATGGTGGTTCACGGTGAAAGCATTGATCTGGGGAGCGCAGATGGATACTATGCCTGTGAAGGCGATGAGATCGTCGGTCTGATCACATACCGGACTGCCGGGAATGAAATGGAGATTCTGTCGCTCGACAGTTTTCAGGAAGGCAGGGGCATCGGCACCGGACTGCTGGAGACGGTTGTTGCAGAAGCAAGGGAGACCGGGATCCGGAGGATCATGCTGGTGACGACAAACGACAACCTTGCTGCGCTCCGGTTCTATCAGAAACGCGGATTTGATATGTGCCGCTTTTGCCGGAACGCCCTGGACCAGGCCAGGAAGATCAAGCCTGAAATCCCGCTGACCGGCATGGACGGGATCCCGCTGAAGCACGAAATAGAGCTGGAGATGGTTCTGTAATCCCAAGGGGAAGGAACCTCCGGGAAAGGTAGAAAAATGCAGATTGTCAAATGCACAGGCCAGGATATACACACACTGGCGGTCCTGAACAAATGCCTGATTGAGGATGAGAAAAGTGACAATCCTATGAGCGTCGAAGAACTGGAATCCCGGATGGAGGGATTTCTTTCCGGTGGGTATGACGCGTACCTCTTCAGGGAAAACGGGGAGACCGTGGGATACGCCCTGGTAAGGCATTCCTGCAGTCCGCTTTATCTGAGACAGTTTTATATTGACAGGGCATATCGCCGGAAGCATTACGGAGAAAAGGCTTTCCGCGAATTGCTGGATATTCTCCGGACGGATACGATCGACATTGATGTGCTGCCCTGGAATACGGCCGGCCTGCAGTTCTGGAAGAGCCTCGGATTCACCGAAACCTGTATTTCGATGGAATATAGGAAAACTGTGGAACGATAAACTTGCTTTGGGCTTTTGAGCTTTTTTTCGACTCCCAATTATCTCGTGACTTACCCTTGTTCCTTATTTCCACAATCACGTCAAATTGTTCTTTTGCTAACCGGCATTGTCAATTGTTTTCAGCCTGAGCTTCATCGGTTCACATCATTCCTGAGAAGAAAGGATATCTTCCAGGATGTCAACCGCGCTTGCCACCATCTTCGGGCAGAATTCCGTGAACAGATGATTGTCACGGGCATACTGCACGCCTTCCGGCGTCCGGACATCGCAGCCCAGCAGCTCATTGCAGATACAGGAGCCGTTTGCCTTGCTGAAACTGTCCATCATCAGGTCGTTCAGCCTGTTTGTCCGCAGGCGTCCTTCCTGATCACCGGCATGGGTCTCACCGTATATCAGGCCAAGAACCATCAATGCACCGGTACATGCGCCGCATATGTTTCCCTTGCGCATGCCGCTGCCGAAACAGGAACCCAGCCTGAAAGCAGTCTCTTCCGTGATACCGCATTCTTCTGAGAACACGGCCAGAATTGACTGGGAACAATGCAGATGATCAGCGAAGCACCGCAGTGCCATCTCTTTCCGCTCTGCTTTGCTGTTCATAAACAACACCCGCTTCCGTTTCTTTCACCACCGGCATTCCGGATTGATTCGATATATTCACGAAAAACAGTCCACTGGTCCTTGTTCAGGGAATAATGACTCCATTTGCCTTTTCGTACTGAAGAAACCAGTCCGCTATCTTCCAGCAATTTCATGTGATGGGAAAGCGTGGATTGAGAAATCTGCATTTGCTCCAGAAGTTCACATCCGCACTGTTCACCGTAAGTCAGAAGCTGAATGATCCGAAGCCGGTTGGGATCGGAAAGCGCCTTACCCATCAGGCTGATCTGAACCAGATTCATAGATTCACCTCGTATCGATAAAAGTCGATGTGATCGTACAGGAAATATTGCTATTAGTCAATATGGAATCCACCAGTAACTCAAAATTCAAATCGATATGCGTCAATGGAAATTGCTATATTGTTGGTATGGCTCAGTTGAATTTAGCTATTTCAGGCTAACCGTTCACAACGATGAAAAAGCCTTATTTCATGGGCGTTTGCGGGTTTTGGGTGAGAAAATGAACACTTCTGTCTCACTATGTAGTATGTTTGCAGCGAAAACACAAGATCTTGTGGTTCTGGATCACGAAAACCTGTCAAATTCCACAAGAGTCGATTGGCTTGACCGGTAGGGGCAAACTGTTATCAACCACAACCAAAGTCGAAAAACATAAAACAAAAATGACGAAATTACCAAAATAAAAATGACGAAAAACATAAAACAAAGATTGCGAAAAACACAAAATAACCGTATCAATGTTTAAAGCTTTGTTGTCATTAATTACTGATTCGAGTATGATTGTTTGTAAGGCATTTCATGCACGACGCTGCTTAATGCTCTATCAGATAGCCTTCCCGGATGTATCTTTTATCGTGCAGCCGGTTCATTGCTATAACATTACCAGGGATAACTGGTATATGACTGAGGAAGGGATAGATCGGGTCCTTGGAGAACTTGCCCGTTGCGGAAATCAGTTTGTTGCCGATGTGAAAAACTATTTGAAATGACGTATTTCAGTTGACGAACAGACGAGGAAGATCCATACAGACTATGGAGGTAAGGGATCGTGGTTTATGAAGATACGGAAATTTTACTGAAGGATGGTCGGAAGGCGCTTCTCCGGAGTCCATGTGAAGACGACGCCGAAGAAATGCTCCGGTTTATCAAGAAAGCATCTGGCGAAACAGATTTTCTTCTGAAATATCCGGAAGAGTTTTCCACTTTTACTCTTGAGCAGGAAAAGGCGTTCATCCGCTGAGATTATGACAATCCGAACGGAATGATGATCGCCTGTATTGTAGACGGAAAAATCGCCGGGAACTGCCAGATTGCATTCCGAACAGGAATGAAAGATTGCCATAGGGCTTCTGTAGCAATCGCCCTTTTGCAGGATTACTGGAATCTCGGAATTGGGACAAGAATGTTTGAAGAACTGTTCCGAGCAGCAAGAGCACGGGACGGAGTCCGTCAGATCGAGTTGGACTTTATCGAAGGGAACAGCCGCGCAAGGGGTTTGTACGAGAAAATGGGGTTCCGTATCACAGGTGTAAAGCCGGATGCTATACGAATGAGAGACGGTACTTATGTGAATGAGTATATGATGATCAAACGGCTGTGATCTTTTTGCCATTGCAGAACTTGCAAGATTTTTGATGGAGAGATGAATAATCGGAGGAAGGTCATACCATGAAACTTGACCGGTTGATCGCTATCCTTTCCGTTTTGCTGAATCAGGAACAGACGACCGCACCGGAACTGGCAAAGCGTTTTGAGGTCTCCCGCAGAACAATCAACAGGGATATTGAAGCGCTAAACCAGGCTGGGATTCCTGTTGTGGCGCAGCAAGGAGCAGGCGGCGGAATCCGGATCATGGACGGATTCCGGATGGATCGCACTGCCCTAACGTCCGCAGATATGCAGGCGATCCTTGCAGGTCTGAGAAGCCTGGACAGCGTCAGCGGAACAAACCAGTACCGGCAGTTGATGGAAAAGATCAGCCCCGGCTCTTCGGATCTGCTGTCTGGGGATCAGTACATCATGATCGACCTTGCGTCCTGGCATAAGGCTTCCCTGTCTGAAAAAATAGAATTGCTTCATGGCGCTATCGAATTGCACCGGCTGATTTCGTTCCATTATTATTCTCCGAACGGGGAAAGCGACAGGACTGTGGAACCGTATCTGCTGGTTTTCCAATGGAGTAGTTGGTATCTGTGGGCATGGTGCCGGGAGAAAGAAGCACCCCGTCTTTTCAAACTGGATCGGATGGATTCCTTGCGAATCGGTGAATCTTTTTCACCACGGCAAATGGACATGCCGGATCTCCTGGGCGAAAAGGCTTTCCCGGACCGCTATCATGTCTTTGTCAGGATCAGCCGGAAATCCAGGTGGCGTTTAGTGGAGGAATACGGTCCCGGCTGCTATGAAGAAACCCCTGATGGCGACTGCCTGTTTTCCGCCGGCTTTACGGACCGGGAGCACCTGCTCAGCTGGATCCTTTCCTTCCGGGGAGACGCTGAATTGCTGGAACCGCAGGAGTTACGGGAAGAGCTGGCAAAGATCGGAGAAATAATCCGTCAGAAGCACCATACATGACACACAGATGTCATGTTCATTATGATACTCTTCTGTCAAATGAGAGGAGGATGCCAGATGAAATATGCTTATTCTGAAATGCCCGAATCCTTGAAGGGCAACTATGCTGATGTTTCGAGGGCTTGGGGCTTCTGCTGGAAAGAATTCGTGATGACGGTGCCATCACCGATGTTTTTGGTGACGACTTATAAGGCAAATGGTTTAACCAATGCGTGTATGCAGTCTTGGTCCACTTTTACCAGTGCCGATCACGGAAAAGGGTATTATGCCATTCTCGGAAGCGTGAATAAAAGTGGACATTTGTACAGTACACTGAAGGAGAAACATGAGGCTGTAATCAACTTCTTTTCCGCAGATTACTACGACGTCTGCATGTCTACGATCAGGCACAATGAAGCGGAAACGGACGAAATCGCTGCAGCCGGACTGACCGCGGAACCGGCGAGCTGGGTCAATGCCCCGATGGTCCGCGAATGTTTCATGAACCTGGAGTGCCGTTATGTCTGGGAAAAAGAAATCGTTCCGGGAGATGATCATGCGATGATTTGCCTGGAAGTGATCGGCGCTCATATTGATGAGGCATATCTTGCAGACAAAACGGGGGAAAAGGGACTGCTGTACAATATCCATTACCAACTGAATCCGGAGCATATCGAAAAGACGAATCATGATTATGCTGGCGTGATTGTGAAGAAGATCGATATGGGAGAATACTGATTCTTACGTTAAAAAGCTGGCCAGATGCAGAGTTGAAAGGAGGTGCCGTCATTGCTTATCAAGATCGGTGAATTCGAATTCACAGAATGCTGGGATGGCGTCCTTTACAAAAAGCTGTCTGATTACCCGAAAATTACAGATTGGGAGAAACAGACAGTCCTTGATTTTATTCGATATGAATCAGAGTATGGCCGGACTTGTGAGATAGAGGCAGAGGAAAGCATCCTCCATGCTATTGACACCTATCGAGCTTCGTATGAAAAAGGTAATCGGGTTACGCCGCCGATAAAGATTACCGAATGCACTGCCTGCCCAAAGTATAAAGGTTGCATGACTGATCTGGTTTGTCACACTTCGCCGGTTGACAGTACAATACAGATTCTGGATTGTGGAAGCTTACTCTCGCCGGTGAAGGCACGTAATAAAAAAGCAGTGGAATTAATGGCAGAGGCTCGAAATGCAGCAAACGACCCAGAGGATTATTTCGATTATATCATGTTTGCATGGGGTAACTGTCAAGCTGGAGACCGTCTGGTGATGGAACGTAAACTGGGCAGTTTTCCGAATGAAAAAGATCTGAGTGACGGTTTTACACCGGGTGTTCGTTTCTTTTTCAAATATGACACCTTAATTCGTCATCCCAAGGCAGTACAGGAAGGCGTACTGCCGCTGAAAGTTAAAGACGAAGTGATTTTGAACGATTGGATTCATGCAATCGTTATTCCGGAAGACTATCGAGATCAGACCATCAGCCATATTCCAAGTACGCTCTCAGGGAAAGTATACTATCTGAAGAATGATACTCGTGATATCTGGGCATGGTCAGAAAAAGTATATGAATTTGCAAAACAGATTCACTGATCGACAATAATATGCTTTCCACCACTTCGTTCACACTGATTCCGGCACTTCGTTCACATTGATTCTACCACTTCGTCAACATCGACAAGTGTAGACGAAGTGGGGAATCACTTTTGCCCCATAAAAAATGCACCCGCACACCTCTAATTCGGTAATGTACGGATTTCTCGATGTGAACGAGTTGCCGGAGACAACTGGCGACATGACTTAAACCGCAACATCCGGAAATAAGAAAAACCCTTGCAAGCGTTATACTGCAAGGGTTTTGTGGTGGTGACAGTTGGACTCGAACCAACGACCCCATCGATGTGAACGATGTGCTCTACCGACTGAGCCATGCCACCACGTTTCGGCTACCGGGCAATCTGTTGAAGTGACCACAAGGGACTACCGACTGAGCCATGCCACCATAAATAAATGATGGTCTGGAAACCGCGCAAAACATAGGTTAATGGCAGCAGGCGAAAATTATATGCCAAAAAACCAAAGGATATGTTAAAATTGAGACTGGAAGCCAGCAAGGGCTTGCAAAATATTTTTTGATTTTGTTTACGATCGACAAATCGAGATTTATGAGGATGTGATGCAATGATTATCAGAAGAATCGAGCCTGAAGATGCAGGAAATGTATCAGCTTTGATTGTTAGGACGCTCAGAGAAGTC
>JAFZKG010000165.1 GCA_017553695.1 Lachnospiraceae bacterium | reverse complement strand
TCGGAGAGCTGGGAATGTGTGGTGGATGCCGGATGGATCACAAGACTCTTGACATCAGCCACATTTGCCAGCAGGGAGAAGATCTGCAGGTTGTCAATGAACTTCCATGCCTCTTCCTGCCCGCCTTTGATCTCAAATGTGAAGATCGAAGCGCCGCCGTTCGGGAAGTATTTCTCATACAGCTCGTGATCTGGATGATCCGGCAGAGAAGGGTGGTTCACTTTTTCTACCTGTGGGTGATTGACTAAGTATTCAACGACCTTCTTCGTATTTTCCGCATGCCGGTCCAGACGTAGCGATAAGGTTTCCACGCCCTGAAGCAGGAGGAATGCATTGAACGGGGAAATACATGCGCCGGTGTCGCGGAGCAGGATCGCACGGATATAGGTGACAAATGCTGCCGGCCCGACGACGTCATAAAATGATACGCCATGATAACTTGGATTCGGATCGGCAATGTTCGGATATTTTCCGCTTGCCTTCCAATCAAATTTGCCGGCCTCTACGATGATGCCGCCGAGTGTGGTGCCGTGTCCGCCGATGAACTTGGTTGCGGAATGTACCACGATGTCTGCGCCGTGCTCGATCGGACGGATCAGATACGGAGTGCCGAAGGTGTTGTCGACTACGACCGGAAGACCGTGCTTGTGTGCGATCTCAGCGATGGCATCGATATCCGGAATGTCACTGTTCGGATTGCCGAGAGTCTCCAGATAGATGGCTCTGGTGTTTTCCTGGATCGCGCCTTCCACTTCGGCCAGATCATGTGCATCCACGAATGTTGTAGTGATGCCATACTGCGGAAGAGTGTGGCCCAGCAGGTTGAAGCTGCCGCCGTAGATGGTCTTCTGTGCGACGATGTGTCCGCCGTTTGCGGCCAGGGCCTCGATCGTGTAGGTGATCGCTGCGGCACCGGATGCCAGTGCAAGAGCGGCGGTGCCGCCTTCCAGTGCAGCCAGTCTCTTTTCCAGAACATCCTGTGTGGAGTTCGTCAGTCTTCCATAGATATTTCCGGCGTCTGCCAGTCCGAAGCGGTCTGCCGCATGCTGGCTGTTGCGGAATACATAGGAAGTGGTCTGATAGATTGGAACGGCACGTGCATCGGTTGCCGGATCCGGCTGTTCCTGTCCAACGTGTAACTGTAGGGTTTCAAATTTGTAATTACTCATGATATTTCTCCTTTTCTTTTCTGGTTTTGTGGTTGGGGTTTTTGCAAAAAGAAAGCCGGGGGCTTTCTATCAAAACTCCCGGGCAATCGATAGGCAAAAACGAAACTCGCACATTACCTTAGGCTAAGGCGCATTGGCATACAGCAACACGCCCCGGCATCCCTACACGCCCGGGAGATAAGCATTCGCCAACACATCAAAGAATTCTGTTTGCGGATCTTCGTGTTCTGCATCTTCTTGCGCCTCCTTTTTCGAAAATTAAATTAAGCGGATTCTATCACTACTTACCTACTATGTCAATAGGTATTTTGAAATTTTTTTACGAATTTCAATCTTCGCAGCAATGTGCACAGTCAGAAGGATCTTTGAACTGTTCCTCGTCATAAGCGATGCCGTTCTTTTCGTAGTAATCCTTCAAGGCGGACTGAATGGCTTCTTCTGCCAGAACAGAGCAGTGCATCTTGTAATCCGGCAGGCCGTCCAGTGCTTCTGCAACCGCCTTGTTTGTCAGTTTCATTGCTTCACTGACCGGCTGGCCTTTGATAAGTTCAGTTGCCATGGAACTGGACGCGATCGCGCTGCCACAGCCAAAAGTCTCAAACTTCACGTCCACGATAATCCCATCTTCGATCTTCAGATACATCTTCATGATGTCGCCGCACTTCGCATTGCCGACTTCGCCGATTCCGTCTGCATCCTCGATCACACCGACGTTCCGTGGATTGCGGAAATGATCCATTACTTTCTCACTGTATAATGCCATTGTTTTTCTCCTTATAATATGAACTCGCGCTTTCCTTCGGTGAGATCCCGCCAGATCGGCGAGAATCCCCTCAGGTATGCGACCACTTCTTTGACTGCATCGATCATGTAATCGACTTCTTCTTCCGTTGCGTCATCGCCGAGGGACAGACGGAGCGATCCGTGCGCTACGTCATGGACTCTTCCGATTGCCAGCAGCACATGGCTCGGATCCAGGGATCCGGATGTGCAGGCAGAACCGGAGGATGCGCTGATACCTTTATCATCCAAAAGCAGAAGAAGGGATTCTCCTTCAATTCCCTCAAAGCAGAAATTGACGTTGGACGGAAGCCGCTTTTCGGCGTCACCGTTGAGAGCAGAGTGCGGGATCTCTTTCAGCCCCGCGATCAGCTTATCGCGCAGAGCGGACAGTTTCTTTGTATGCTCCGGGATGGCAGCAGCTTCTTCTTCCAATGCGGCAGCCATAGCCACGATGCCCGCCACATTTTCTGTACCGGCTCGTTTGCCGCGCTCCTGCGCACCCCCCTCAATGAGGTTCGTAAGACGTATCCCTTTCTTAACATAGAGGAAACCGGTTCCTTTCGGTCCGTGGAACTTATGAGCGGAAGCAGAGAGCATATCGATATTCTGTGCCTCCACATCGATCGGTAAATGTCCGACGACCTGCACGGCATCTGTATGGAAGAGCACTTTTTTCTCCCGGCAGATGCGGCCGATCTCTTCGATTGGCTGAATAGTGCCGATCTCATTGTTCGCGTACATGATCGTTACCAGGCAGGTGTCTTCACGGATCGCGTTTTCCACATCTTCTGTTCTTACGATCCCGTTTTCATTTGCCGGCAGGTAGGTGACTTCAAATCCTTCTTCTTCCAGTTTCTTTAATGTATGCAGGACGGCATGATGCTCGATTGCATCCGATATAATATGCATCTTCCCGTTCTTCTTTCCAATTGCGGCAGCAGAGCGGATGGCCTGGTTATCGGCTTCCGAACCGCCAGATGTGAAGTAGATCTCTTTCGGATCGGCATGGATCGTTTTTGCGACGATGGCACGGGCTTTTTCCAGTGCTTCCTTTGCTTCCTGACCGATCGAGTAGAGACTGGACGGGTTTCCGTAATATTCCTCCAGATACGGGAGCATGGCTTCAATGGCCTTTTTGCTCATCTTGGTTGTTGCTGCGTTATCCGCATAGATTTTCACGAATCGATCCTCCTTTGGATTGCTGAAAAAAGTATATCTTAATTAACCTATTTAGTCAATAGGTAAATAGGATAAATAAAAGCGCAGAATAAGTACTTGATTTGCCTATTTACCCTATGGTACAGTATGCAAATAAGAGAGCGAGTATACATGGCTATGACAGGTAGATGAACTCAAACGTCAGATATTGTTACGAAAGGATACGTCCATGATTTCAACAAAAGGAAGATACGCACTGCGCGTGATGATGGATCTCGCAGAACAGAAGGAAGATGTGGTCCCGCTGAAAGATATCGCGGAGCGGCAGGAGATTTCCAAAAAGTATCTGGAGATCATCGTGAAGGACCTTGTGAAAGGGAAACTGATCAAAGGTTCGAGTGGAAAGGGCGGCGGCTACCGCCTGTGCCGGAAACCGGAAGAGTATTCCGTGGGAGAGATCCTGGAACTGACGGAAGGATCTCTGGCAACCGTCGCGTGCCTGGCACCGGATGTGGAAGAATGTCCGCGTGCATCCCAATGCAAAACTCTGCCGATGTGGGCAGAGTTCGATAAGATGGTGCATGATTATTTCTATTCGAAAAAACTGACGGATCTTTTATGACAGAATTGTCGTGATCGTATCCCAGATCTCATCCCGGCCCTGTTTGGTCAGAGCAGAAAACGGAAGGATCGTGATATCGGAAGCCTTGGCCACACCGAGGCCTTCCCGGATCACCTTCATCTGCTTCGCAAGCTGGTTCCGGGATATTTTATCGGCCTTGGTCGCAATGATGACCGGCTCATATCCGTTATATCGGATCCAATCATACATTTCTTTATCGTGTGCCTTCACTTCATGGCGGATGTCGATCAGCAGAAAGACCGCCCGGAGCTGCTTCGAAGTCTGAAGATATTTCTCGATCAATACGCCCCATTTTGCCTGTTCTTCCTTGGACACTTTCGCGTAGCCGTATCCCGGCAGGTCGACAAAATAGAGTTCCTTATTCACATTATAGAAATTGATCGTCTGGGTCTTGCCCGGCTGCGAGGAAGTCCGCGCGAGGCTCTTCCGGTTGATCAGCGCGTTGATCAGCGAGGATTTGCCAACATTGGATTTTCCCGCAAACGCAATCTCCGGAAGTTTTGTTTCCGGAAGACGGCTGGTTGGACCACATACGATCTCAAGTTCGACAGATTTTATGACCATGGTTACTGGAGGAGGGCATTCATGATCTGCCCGTAGAGTTCTTCCGAATACCCGCGCCAGTTGCTGCAGATCTTCGCCGCTTCTTCCTCGCTCGGGACCGCGATGTTGATCTCATACAGAAGGGATTTTCCCTCCATGACCTGGCAGTGGGCGATGTAATCACCGTTAGTGTGTTTATAGTAATCGGCCTGCGTGCCGACTTCATTCTTCAAGGCGTACTTGTTATTATCCAGATACTTGTTCATATCTTCCAGTGCGCCCTTCGGGATCTGATTCTTGAAGAAGGTCAGGGATTCATAACCTTCCGGGGTGATGCTGTAGTAAGACGTGTTGCGGATCGTGATCTTTTCCACGAAGGCGGATTCCACCAGATCCGATAAGGTCTGCTGGAGCGTGAAATAATCCGTGTAATCATTCGAGATGAAAAAGCCCGAAAGCTGCGCATTTGTCAGCTGGGAATCAAGCTTGTTCAGCATGTACAGGATCATTAATTTATAGATCGTGCTGGATTCGGTAACCATATCTCTTTCGCCTTTTTTTCAATAATGGATGGACTTTAAGATTAGCATATTCATCTTGCATTTTCAAATCAATTTGTTTATAATCAGCGTCGTAAAGTTATTCTATTAATCTTCAATTCAACTTATTTCCCGTAGATTTTTATTTGACAATTGAAACATTTTGAAAGGATTTTTTGATGAAAGTACAGAGAGAGCAGCTTGAAACTTTGCCGGTGGCACAGTTAAAGGAGATTGCCAAGGCAAATGATATTAAGGGCGTTACGACGCTGAAAAAGGCGGATCTGATCGAGGCCATTCTTCAGATGTCGGAGGAAAAAACGAGAGAGGAAGAGACCGGCATCTCCAGAGAAGAAGAAAAGAAACTGGATTCCGGCATTGTCGCGCACGGCATCCTGGAGGTGCTGCCGGACGGATACGGATTCATCCGCTGCGACAATTATCTGCCGGGCGATGCGGACGTCTATGTGTCTCCGTCCCAGATCAAGCGCTTCTCACTGAAAACGGGAGATATCCTGAAAGGAAAGGTAAGGGTCAAGACACAGAACGAAAAGTTCGGCGCACTGCTTCATCTGGACCGGATCAACGGGGTCCTGCCAAGTGAAGCCACAAACCGCCGGAACTTTGAGGACCTGACGCCGATCTTCCCGGATGAGAGGCTGAGCCTGGAAACATCCGAAAAGAACGTGGCAATGCGGATCTTTGACCTGGTATCACCGATCGGCAAGGGCCAGCGTGGCATGATCGTTTCTCCGCCGAAGGCAGGCAAGACGACGCTGCTGAAAGGGGTCGCGCATTCTATTCAGAAGAATAATCCGGAAGTACACATCCTGATCCTCCTGATCGACGAACGGCCGGAGGAGGTCACCGATATCAAAGAGGCAATCGTCGGGGATAATGTGGAGGTCATTTATTCCACGTTTGACGAACTGCCGGAACATCACAAACGTGTATCCGAGATGGTCATTGAGCGTGCAAAACGTCTGGTGGAGCACGGCGAGGACGTGATCATTTTACTTGACAGTATCACGAGACTGGCCAGGGCATATAACCTTCTGGTACCGCCAAGTGGCCGTACACTTTCCGGCGGTCTGGATCCGGCGGCTCTGCATATGCCGAAACGATTCTTCGGTGCAGCCCGGAATATCCGCGAGGGCGGCAGCCTGACGATCCTGGCAACCGCACTGGTTGACACCGGCAGCAAAATGGATGACGTGGTCTACGAGGAATTCAAGGGAACCGGTAACATGGAACTGATCCTTGACCGGAAATTGCAGGAGAAACGGATCTTCCCGGCCATCGATATTGCTAAGAGCGGCACCAGAAGAGAGGACCTTCTTCTTACGCAGGAAGAGCAGGAGGCAGTCTATATCATCCGCAAGGCAACCGGCGGTCTCCGTGCGGATGAAGCAACGGAAAAGATCCTGGACCTGTTTGCCCGCACCCGCTCCAACAAAGAGTTCGTGGACATGATCCGAAAGATTAAATTAGTATAAGGAAATGGTTGCAAAGCCAACGCCCGCGTGCTATACTTTTTAGGCTGTGACGCAATGAATACGTCCGAAGAGTTAAAAGTTTTTCGGATAATGGAAAAGAGGGAAAACAATGAAAGAAGGAATTCATCCGAACTATTACCAGGCTACCGTGACCTGCAACTGCGGGAACACATTCACGACCGGCTCCACAAAGGAAGACATCCACGTGGAAGTCTGCTCCAAATGCCATCCGTTCTACACCGGACAGCAGAAGGCAACCAAGGCTCGTGGCCGTGTTGAAATGTTCAATAAGAAATATAACCTTACTCAGGAACAGTAGCGACAGTAATAGGGCTGTGCAATTATCTTCGCGGAAAGCGGAGCTTAAGTGCTCGCCCTATTTTTTTTGTAATTAGAACGGCAGTACGGGAAGGCAGAAAGCCGGAGCGGACGCCGGGAGGTAATACATGAAATCATCCAACATTGGAGGACAGGCAGTGATCGAAGGCGTGATGATGCGCCATGATGAAGACATTGCAGTTGCTGTCAGAAGACCCGACGGACAGATTGAAGTCGGGAAGAGCAGATTTGAGAATCCGGCCAAGAAGATCAGTTTCTTCAGATGGCCGATCGTCCGCGGCGTGGCCGCGTTTGTCATGTCGCTGATCATTGGCATCCGGACGCTTACGTATTCTGCAAGCTTCTATGAGGATGATATCGAAAAGGAACATGGCAAGACAGACAAGGCGATCGACTCGACGTTCAAGTCCAAAGGCGAAAGTGCCGTCATGGTCTTCACGGTGTTTGTGTCGCTCGTCATTGCCATTGCGCTCTTTATTGTTCTGCCGTATGTGATCTCCTCGCTAATCCTGAAATTCACGAACATCACTTCCAGTATCCTGCTGGCCGTGATCGAGGGTGTGATCAAGCTGGCGATCTTCATCGGATATATCGCCGTCATTTCCAAAATGAAGGATATTAAAAGGACCTTCATGTATCATGGCGCGGAGCATAAATGCATCAACTGCATCGAATCCGGAAATGAACTGACAGTTGACAATGTGATGAAAGCATCCAAGGCGCACAGACGCTGCGGAACCAGCTTCATCTTCTTTGTCCTGTTCATCAGCATCATCTTCTTCATTTTCATCCGGGTAGATAATGTGTTTCTGAGGCTTTTGATCCGGCTGCTTCTGATTCCGGTCATTGCTGGTGTATCATATGAATTCATTCGCTGGGCAGGCAATTCCGACAGCAAGGCAGCAGCCATCCTTTCCAAACCGGGCCTCCTGATGCAGGGGCTGACCACGAAGGAGCCGACACGCGCAATGGTTGAAGTCGGCATTGCTTCCGTGGAAGCAGTCTTTGACTGGAGAAGCTATCTGGAAGGCCTTGACGATCTGTTCGAGACCGAAGAGATCCGCGTGGAAGAAAAAAAGAAATCCATCGAGGACGTGATCGCGGAGCCGGAAAATGAAAAACGGCCGGCAGCCAGAGTCCCTTCCGAAAAGGCCGATGATGAAACAATGAAATGGCTGTGATCTGTCATGGTTTTAAGTGATGTTCTTCGATATGGGGAAGAGACCCTTCAGAATGCCGGGATCGCCGATGCAAAGATCGACGCGTTCACCCTTCTGGAAATGGCATCCGGCGTGAACCGGACCACATATCTTCTGTATAAAGACCATAAAGTAAACGAGGCGCAGTTCGACAGTTACAGAAAACTGATCGAGCGGCGCGCAGCCCATGAACCTTGCCAGTACATCGTCGGCAAGTGCGAGTTCATGGGATTTGAGTTTGAAGTGAATTCATCCGTGCTCATTCCGCGGCAGGATACGGAAACGCTGGTCGAGGAAGTGCTGAAGATCATGCCGGGAAGATCCAGAGTGCTGGATCTGTGCACCGGGAGCGGAGCCATCGCCATCTCACTGCAACGCTACCGACCGGACATTTATCCGACGGCAGCAGATATTTCCGCTGAGGCATTGAATGTGGCAGTCGCGAACGCGCGGGCAAGGCAGTGCATCATTGACTTCGTACAGAGCGATCTGTTTGAGGCACTGGATCCGAATGAGAAGTTCGATGTGATCGTTTCCAACCCGCCGTATGTGTCGGACGCAGAATACGAAGAACTGATGCCGGAAGTCAAAGACCACGAACCGGCACTGGCTCTTAAAGCGGGCGAGAAAGGTCTGGATATCTACGAGCGCCTGATCCGCGAAGCGCCATCTTATCTGAAAGAGGGTGGCATCCTGGCCCTGGAGATCGGTTGCAGTCAGGCAGAGGACGTGACAAGACTGATGGAAGAGCAGGAGTTTGTTGAAATAAAAGTTGTAAAAGATCTGGCCGGTCTGGATCGCGTGGTGATCGGCTATCTGAAATATAAGAGGGAAGACTGATGTTTGATAAACTGGAATCCATTGATAAGCGATATGAAGAAGTTCTGGAAGAACTGGGAAAACCGGATGCAGCGAATGACCAGAACCGGTTCAAGAAGCTGATGAAAGAGCAGAGCGATCTTTTGCCGATCGTGGAAGCGTTCCGGAAATACAAGAACGCCAAGAAAACGATCGAGGACAGCCTGGAGATCCTGGACACGGAAAGTGACGAGGAACTGAAAGAAATGGCAAAAGAGGAATTGTCCGAGGCAAAGAAAAACGTGGAGACGATCGAAGACGAGCTTAAGATCCTTCTGCTTCCGAAAGACGAAAATGATGATAAGAACGTTGTCATGGAGATCCGCGCCGGCACCGGCGGGGATGAGGCAGCCCTGTTTGCGGCAGAATTATACCGGATGTATAACCGCTTTGCAGAGCGCAACGGCTGGAAGACGGAACTGGTTTCCATCAATGAGATGGGACTGGGCGGCATGAAGGAAGTGGTATTCATGATCAACGGCCAGGGTGCTTATTCCAAGCTGAAATATGAGAGCGGCGGACACCGCGTGCAGCGTGTTCCTGTCACGGAAAGCGGCGGCCGGATCCATACCTCTGCAGCAACTGTGGCAGTCATGCCGGAAGCAGAGGATGTGGACGTGGAGATTGACATGAACGACTGCAAGTTTGACGTATTCCGTGCGTCCGGAAACGGCGGCCAGTGTGTCAATACAACGGATTCAGCCGTGCGTCTGACGCATATTCCGACAGGCATCGTGATCTCCTGCCAGGACGAAAAGAGCCAGCTGAAGAATAAGGATAAAGCGCTCAAGGTCCTGAAGGCAAGACTGTATGACCTGGAACTGCAGAAGAAGCAACAGGCAGAAGCAGCCGAGCGCCGCAGCCAGATTGGCTCGGGCGACCGTTCTGAAAAGATCCGCACATACAACTTCCCGCAGGGCCGCTGTACGGACCATCGTATCGGCTTCACGTCGTACCGCCTGGACAGCATTATGGACGGCGACCTGTACGAGATCATCGATAACTGCATCGCAGCAGATCAGGCAGCGAAGCTGTCCGCACAGGCATAATTGGCATCAGAAGGCCCGGATATTCCGGGTCTTTTTTATTCAAATAAAGTGTTGCATCAGAATATAATATGTGTTATATTACATATAGAACAAATCAAACAAGATAGGTGGTGATCAGTATGAACATCCAAAAATTCACACAGAAGTCGCTGGATGCGATCAGCGACTGCGAAAAAATAACGAGTGAGTACGGAAACCCGCAGTTGGACTGCGAGCATTTTCTGCTGGCACTTTTAGATCAGGACGATTCCCTGATCGCAAAACTCATTACCAAAATGGGGATTGAGGAAAATGATTTCCGGAATTCAGTCATCGCTCTGATCCAGAAAAAAGCGAAAGTGCAGGGTGGACAGCGTACGGTCAGCTCCGCTTTTAATGACGTGCTCCTTTATGCGGAAGACGAAGCAAAAGCCATGGGCGATGAATATGTTTCCGTAGAGCATCTGTTCCTTTCCATGCTCAAGAAGGGCAGCAAGGAAGTGAAAGAACTCTTCCGTACTTACGGGATCGACCGCGATACCTTCCTGAAGGCTTTGTCGACTGTGCGTGGTAATCAGAGGATCACTTCGGATAATCCGGAAGCCACCTATGAAGCATTAGAGAAATACGGCACAGATCTGGTGGAAAAAGCAAAACAGCAGAAACTGGATCCGGTCATCGGAAGAGACGACGAGATCCGGAATGTGATCCGTATCCTCTCCCGGAAGACCAAGAATAATCCGGTGCTGATCGGTGAGCCGGGTGTCGGCAAAACGGCCGTTGTGGAAGGCCTTGCACAGCGTATCGTGAAAGGCGACGTGCCGGATACACTGAAAGACAAAACGATCTTCTCCCTGGATATGGGATCTTTGGTTGCCGGAGCAAAATACCGGGGCGAATTCGAAGAGCGTCTGAAAGCAGTCCTGAAAGAAGTGAAGGAGAGCGACGGGCAGATCATCCTCTTCATTGATGAGATCCATACGATCGTCGGAGCAGGCGCTGCAGAAGGATCCATGGATGCCGGCAACATGCTGAAGCCGATGCTGGCCCGTGGCGAACTGCACTGCATCGGAGCCACGACACTGGATGAGTACCGGAAATACATTGAAAAAGATAAAGCGCTGGAGAGACGTTTCCAGCCGGTCCTTGTGGATGAACCGGGAGTGGAGGAGACGATTTCAATCCTTCGTGGTATTAAGGAAAAATATGAGAATTACCATGGCGTAAAGATCACAGACTCCGCACTGGTTTCTGCAGCAGTCCTTTCCGATCGTTATATCACGGACCGGTTTCTGCCGGATAAAGCCATCGACCTTGTGGATGAGGCATGCGCCTCCATCAAGACGGAACTGGATTCCATGCCGGCAGAACTGGACGAACTGAGGCGCCGTGTGATGCAGCTGGAGATTGAAGAGTCTGCATTAAAGAAAGAAACCGACCGTCTCAGCCAGGAGCGTCTTGTGGAACTGCAGAAAGATCTGGCAGAGACAAAAGACAGATTCAACGCGCAGATGGCACAGTGGGAAAATGAAAAAGCTGCTGTGGAGAATCTATCGACACTGCGCGCGAAGATCGAAGAACTGAATAACGAAGCAGAGATCGCACAGCGTGAGAATAATTATGAACGTGCCGGCCAGATCCTTTACGGAGAACTGCCGGAAGCACAGAAACAACTGGCAGAGGAAGAAGCCAAAGTCAGCGACAGGGATCTTTCACTGGTGCGGCAGGCCGTCACAGATGAGGAGATCGCGCGGATTATTTCCCGATGGACCGGCATTCCGGTATCCAAACTGAATGAGACGGAGCGGGCAAAAATCCTGCATCTGAGCGAGATCCTTCACAAGCGTGTCGTCGGACAGGACGAGGCCGTGGAGAAGATTGTGGATGCAATCTGGAGGTCCAAGGCCGGCATTAAAGAACCGGGCAGACCGATCGGGTCGTTCCTGTTCCTGGGGCCGACCGGTGTCGGCAAGACGGAACTGGCGAAGGCTCTGGCAGAAGCGCTGTTCGATGATGAAGGAAATATCATCCGAATCGATATGAGCGAATATATGGAGAAGCATTCGGTCTCCAGACTGATCGGTGCGCCTCCGGGATATGTGGGCTACGATGAAGGCGGACAGCTGACAGAGGCTGTCAGACGGAAACCATATTCGGTAGTGCTGTTCGACGAAGTAGAAAAGGCTCACCCGGATGTCTTCAATGTGCTGCTGCAGGTGCTGGACGACGGGCGGATCACCGATTCGCAGGGCAGGACCGTGGACTTCAAGAACACGATCATTATCCTGACCAGCAACCTGGGATCGCAGTTCCTGCTGGACGGCATTGACGAAGAAGGCAATATCCGTGAATCGGCCGAAGAGATGGTCATGGGATCCTTGCGTGCAAGCTTCCGTCCGGAATTCCTGAACCGTCTGGATGAGATCATCATGTTCAAGCCGCTTACCAGGGACAACATCGCTTCGATCATCGATCTGCAGATGAGGGCAATCAATAAACTGGTGGCAGAGAAAGAACTGAGTATTGAGTTGACAGACGCTGCAAAGGAGCTGGTGGCTGAGAGATCGTATGATCCGGCTTATGGCGCTCGTCCGCTGAAACGGTTCCTGCAGAAGAATGTGACCACGCTGGCTGCAAGGCTGATCCTTGAAGGAAACCTCGATACCGACGATGTGATCCTGATCGATGTTGGAGAAGATGGCGAGCTGCAGGCAAGTGTGAAATAAAAATACGTGATTCGCGAAAGGGCCCGGTGTTTGCCGGGCCCTTTTTTCATGCTTGTTTTCCCCGCCCCACCGGAACT